>DATMCA010001556.1:0-15776 GCA_035559015.1 Umezawaea sp.
TGCACTCCCCTCGCCGCAGCGCCTGGGCGGCCAGGTGCAGTGCCACGAGGGACGACGAGCACGCGGTGTCGACCGTGACGGCCGGACCGGTGAGGTCGAACGCGTAGGCGAGCCGCCCGGAGGCGACGCTGCCCGCGCTGCCCGTGCTCAGGTACCCCTCGTACTCCTTCGGCGCGGGCACGAGCCGGGACGCGTAGTCGTCGTACATCGCGCCGACGAACACCCCGGTGCGGCTGCCGCGCACGGACGTCGGGTCGAGGCCCGCGCGTTCGAAGGCCTCCCAGGCGACCTCCAGCAGCAGCCGCTGCTGCGGGTCGATGGCGTGCGCCTCGCGCGGCGAGATGCCGAACAGGTCGGCGTCGAAGCTCGCGGCGTCGTGCAGGAACCCGCCGTCACGGGCGTAGGACGTCCCCGGCGTGTCCGGGTCCGGGTCGTAGAGCGCCGACAGGTCCCAGCCGCGGTTGTCCGGGAACGGGCCGACCGCGTCCACCCCGTCGGCGACGAGCCGCCACAGGTCCTCCGGCGACGTGACCCCGCCGGGGTAGCGGCAGGCCATGCCGATGACCGCGATCGGCTCGCGGTCCCTCTCCTCGGCCTCGCGGAGCCGTTTGCGGTAGTCCTGCGCGTCGGCGACGGCCTTCTTCAGGTAGGTCCGCAGTTCCTCTTCGTTTGCCACGTGGATCTCAGCTCTCCGCCGTCGTGCCGCTCGTCCGGGTCGGGTGGGGTGGGGCCGCTCAGGTGAAGTCGTTGATCAAGGCGAACAGCTCCTCGTCGCTAGCGGAGTCCAGGCGGGCGGGGTCGTCGCGGCGGCCCGCCGCCTCCTCGGCGGCGTCGAGCAGGGCGCGGAGCTCCGCGGTGATCCGCTCGAAGGCGACGGGGTCCTCGGCCGCCTCCCGCACGGCGGCGGCGAGCTTGCCGAGCCGCACCGTGACCGGTTCGTCGACCGGGGCGCGTTCGGCGGCCACCAGGTCGCGCAGGTGGCGGACGAGGGCCGCGGGCGTGGGGTGGTCGAAGACCAGGCTCGCGGACAGCCGCAGGCCGGTGCTCCGGTTCAGCAGGTTGCGCAGTTCCACGGAGGTCAGCGAGTCCAGGCCCAGCTCGCGGAACGGGCGGTCCGTGCCGACGGTCGCCGGGTCGCCGTGGCCGAGGACGGCGGCCACGTGACCGCGCACGAGGTCGGTCAGCACCCGCTCGACCTCGTTCTCCGACAGCGAGGCCAGCCGGGCCGCGCTGTGCACGGACACCACCTCGGCCTTCTTGGCGGCCCGTGGCGCGAGACCGGACAGCAGCGGCGGCACGTGGTCGCGCAGGGCGTCGACGTCCAGGCGGGTCACGGCCAGGACCGGGTCGTCCGCCGTCATCGCCGCGTCGAACAGGGCGAGGGCGTCGACGGTGGCCAACGGGCGCAGTCCGGTCCGGGCCAGGCGCCGCAGGTCGGTCTCGGCGAGGTGCCCGCTCAGCGCGCTGGCCTCCTCCCACAGCCCCCACGCGAGGGACCGCGCGGGCAGCCCGAGCGCCGCCCGGTGCTCGGCGAGGGCGTCCAGGAAGGTGTTGGCCGCCGCGTACCCGGCCTGCCCCGCGGTGCCGAGCAGGCCCGCGACGGACGAGTAGAGGACGAAGGCGTCCAGGTCGCCGGTCAGCTCGTGCAGGTGCCAGGCGGCGTCGAGCTTCGCCGCGAGGACCCCGTCCAGGCGCTCCTCGGTCAGGTCGGTGAGGACCGCGTCGTCGACCACGCCTGCGACGTGCACGACCGCGGTCAGCGGGTGGTCGGCCGGGATCGCCGCCAGCACCGCCGCCAGCGCGTCCCGGTCGCTCGCGTCGCAGGCGGCGACCGTGACGTCCGCGCCCAGGTCCGCGAGTTCGACCGCCAGTTCCTCCCCCGCGCCGCGGCGGGAGACCAGGAGCAGCCTGCGCGCCGCGTGGTCGGTCACCAGGTGGCGGGCGAGGTGCGTGCCGAGCGCCCCGGTCGCCCCGGTGATCAGGACCGTGCCCCGGTCCCACCGGACCGGCTCCCGTTCGACCGGGGATGCCGCCACGAGCCCCGGCACGAGCACCCGGCCGTCGCGCACGGCGAGCTGCGGCACGCCGAGGTCCGCCAGCCCCGACGGGACGACGTCCGTGTCGAGGTCGGCCAGGACGATCCGGCCGGGGTGCTCGGTCTGGGCGGTGCGCACGAGCCCCCAGACGCCCGAGGCGGCCAGGTCGGCGACGCCTTCGCCGGCGGTGGCGACAGCGCCCCGCGTGACGACGACGAGGGTCGACCGGGCGAACCTCTCGTCGGTCAGCCACGTCCGCACGGCTCGCAGGGTCCGGCCCAGCACCTCGCGGGCCGCTGCGGGCAGGTCCGGTCCGGCGGAGCGGGCGGTCAGGACCACGGTCTCGGGGACGGAGTCCCCGGCGAGGAGGTCCGCCAAGTCTTCGGTGATCGAGTGCTCCCCGTCCGGGCGAACGGCGGCGGGCAGCGGCGTCCAGGCGACCCGGTGCAGCCCGCCCGGTCGCACCGCGCCGCGGTCGAACGGGCGCAGCAGCAGGGATTCCACGGTGGCGACGGGCGCTCCGGCCCCGTCGGCGATCGTGATCGAGGACATCAGCTCCCCGGTCTCCCGGAGGCGGACGCGGAGCACGGACGGGCCCGCACCGGGCAGGCTCACCCCGCGCCAGGTGAAGGGCACCCGCGGCGACTCGGCGGCGAGCAGCAGGGGGTGCAGCGCCGCGTCCAGCAGGGCTGGGTGCAGCGCGTACCGGCGGGCCTCCGGCCGCAGCGGCTCGGGCAGGGCGACCTCGGCGAACAGCTCGCCGTCACCGCGCCACGCCCGGCGCAGGCCGCGGAACGCCGGACCGTAGGCGTAGCCGGGCAAGGACGCGTAGAAGTCGTCCACCGGGACCTCGACGGCGGTGGGCGGCCACGCGGTCAGCCCTTCGCCCTCCTCGGTGGCGGAGGTCAGCGTGCCCTCGGCGTGCGTGGTCCACGGCCCGTCGTCGGACCGCGCGTGCAGGGTGAAGTCGCGGTGCCCCGACCCGTCCGGCTCACCGACGGCGAGTTGGAGCCGCACGGAGGCCGTGACCAGGACCAGGGGCGCCGACAGCGTCAACTCCCCGATCCGCGGCAGCCCGACGTGCCCGCCCGCGCTCACCACCATCTCCACGACCGCGCTCGCCGGGACGAGGAGCACACCGGCCACCTCGTGGTCCGCGAGCCACGGGTGCGTGTGCGTGGACAGCCGTCCGGTGAACACGTGGGTGTCCCGGTCGGCGGCGCTCATCACGGCGCCGAGCACGGGGTGTCCCGTGGCGGTCAGCCCCAGGCCGTTCGCGTCGACGACCCCCTCGGGGGCCGACAGCCAGTACCGCTCGTGCTGGAACGCGTAGGTGGGCAGGTCCACCCGGCGGGCGCCGGGGAAGACGGCGCCCCAGTCCGGGATGCCGCCCCGCAACCGGAGCGCCGCGACGGTCCGCGTGACGGCCTCCGCCTCGGACCGGCCGCGGCGGAGCGTCGGGATCGCCTCCCCCGCCGGGTCGTCCAGGCAGTTCCGCGCCAGGGTGGTCAGGACGGCGTCCGGGCCGAGTTCGACGAACGTCGTGACGCCCTCGCGTTCGAGGCATCGCACGCCGTCCGCGAAGCGCACGGCCTCGCGGACGTGGCGCACCCAGTACTCGGGGGACGTCATCCGCTCGCCGAGGGTCCCGGTCACGTTGGAGACGACCGGGATGCGCGGAGCCCGGAAGACCAGGGTTCCCACCACGGCGCGGAAGTCGTCGAGCACCTCGTCCATGTGCGACGAGTGGAACGCGTGCGACACGGTCAGGCGCGCGGTGCGGACGCCGGTCGCCCGCCACCCGGCCGCGACCTCGTCCGCCGCGTCCGCGTCACCGGAGACCACCACGGCCCGCGGCCCGTTGACGGCGGCGACACCGATCCGGTCGCCGTACGGCGCCAGGGAAGCGCGCACGGCCTCCTCCTCGGCCTCGATCGCGATCATCGCGCCGCCGCGGCGGGCCGCCCCCATCAACCGGCCGCGCTCGGCGACCAGGACGCACGCGTCGGGCAGGTCGAGCACACCCGCGACGTGCGCCGCCGCGATCTCGCCGATGGAGTGGCCGAGGACGAGGTCGGGGGTGATCCCGTGGTGCTCGAAAAGCCGGTACAGCGCCACTTCGACGGCGAACAGCGCCGCCTGGGTGAACACCGTGTCGTCCAGCAGCGCCGCCTCGGCCGTGCCCGCCTCGGCGAACAGCACCTCCTTGAGCGGGCGCGGCAGGCGCGGGTCCAGGTGGCGGCACGCCTCGTCGAGCGCCGCCGCGAACGCGGGGTGGGTCCGGTGCAGGTCGCGGCCCATGCCCGGCCGTTGACCGCCCTGACCGGTGAACAGGAACGCCGTCTTCCCCGAAGTCCTCCGACTCAGCACGATCCCCGGCCCCGGCTCGCCCGCGGCGATGGCGGCGAGGCCGCGCAGCAGCGACTCGCGGTCCGCGCCGAGCGCCGCCGCGCCGTGGTCGAGCAGGGCGCGGCCGGTGGCCAGCGAGTACCCGACGTCGGCGGCGGGCAGGTGGGGGTGGTCCTCGACGAACTCGGCGAGGCGGGCGGCCTGTGCCCGCACCGCGTTCTCGGAGCCCCCGGTCAGGAGCCACGGAACGACGTGCCGGCCGGTGTCCACGACGGCCGGCGGTTCGACGTCGGGAGCCTGTTCGAGGATGACGTGGGCGTTGGTGCCGCTGATCCCGAACGACGAGATCCCGGCCCGCCGCGGCCGGCCGGAATCAGGCCAGTCGTGCTGCTTGGACAGCAGGGTCAGGCCGCTCGACTCCCAGTCGACGTGGGGCGTGGGCAGGTCGTTGTGCAGCGAGCGCGGCAGCACACCGGCCCGCAGCGCGCCGATCATCTTGATCACGCCACCGACACCGGCGGCGGCCTGCGCGTGGCCGATGTTGGACTTCAGCGACCCGACGAACAACCGGCGGTCGCCGACCCGGTCCTTCCCGTAGACCGCGGCCAGCGCCTCGGCCTCGATCGGGTCACCCAGCACGGTTCCCGTGCCGTGCGCCTCCACGGCGTCCACATCGGACGGTTCCAACCCGGCGTCGGCCAACGCCGACCGGATCACCGCCTCCTGCGACGGACCGTGCGGCGCGGTCAGGCCGTTCGACGCCCCGTCCTGGTTCACCGCGCTCCCCCGCACCACCGCCAACACCCGGTGGCCCAGCCGCCGCGCGTCGGACAGCCGTTCCACCAGCAGCAGCCCCACGCCCTCGGACCAGCCGGTGCCGTCCGCCCCCGCACCGAACGACTTGCACCGACCGTCCGCCGCCAGGCCCCGCTGCCGGGAGAACTCGACGAAGGTGTTGGGGCTGCTCATGACCGTGACGCCGCCCGCGAGGACGAGGTCGCACTCCCCGGACCGCAGCGAGCGCACGGCCAGGTGCAGCGACACCAACGACGACGAGCACGCCGTGTCGACCGTGACGGCAGGGCCTTGCAGCCCGAACGTGTAGGACAACCGTCCGGACAGGACGCTGGAGAGGTTCCCGGCGAGCAGGAAACCCTCGAACTCGTCGGGGGTCCGGGCCAGTCGGGAGGCGTAGTCGTCGTACATGGCGCCGGTGTAGACGCCGGTGTTGCTGCCGCGCAGGCTCTCCGGGTCGATGCCCGCGCTCTCGAAAGTCTCCCAGGCGGTCTCCAGCAGCAGGCGCTGCTGTGGGTCGGTGGCGGTCGCCTCGCGCGGGGACAGCCCGAAGAGGTCGCGGTCGAACAGGTCCGCGTCGTGCAGGAACCCGCCGTCACGGGTGTAGGACGTGCCGATCCGCTCCGGATCGGGGTCGTAGAGCCGGTCGAGGTCCCAGCCGCGGTTCGTCGGGAACCCGCCGACCGCGTCCACGCCGTCGACCACCAGCCGCCACAGTTCCTCGGGGGTGGAGACGCCGCCAGGGAAACGGCACGCCATCCCCACGATCGCGACCGGCTCGTCCTCCCGAACCCTTGCCACGGCACGGGGTTTCGGCTTCTCCGCTCCCAGCAGGGACAGCAGGTGCTCGGCGAGCCGCACCGGCGTGGGGTGGTCGAAGGTCACGGTGGCCGTCAGCCGGAGGCCGGTGACCGCGCCCAGCCGGGTGCGCAGGTCCATGCCCGCCAGCGAGTCGAACCCCAGGGCGTTGAACGTGCGCCGCGCCTCCACCGGGCTCCCGTGGCCCAGCACCGCGGCGGCTTCGGCGCGGACCAGGTCGAGGACCGCGTCCAGCCGTGCGGCCTCGGGCATCGCGCCGATCCGGCCCGTCCAGCCCGACGTCGGCCGGGCACGGGCGACCGGTCGCGGGACCAGCGCTCGGTAGAGGTGCGGCACGTCGCCACGGGCGGGGTCCAGGGCGGCGGGCACCACGAGGGTCTCCCCCGAGGCGAGGGCCGCGTCGAACAGCGCGAGGCCGTGCGCGGTGGACAGCGGTCGGATCCCGGCGCGCTCCCACCGGACCAGGTCGGCGGCGGCCAACCCGGAGCCCATGCCCGCGTCCCAGAGGCCCCACGCCAGCGAGGTGCCCGCCAACCCGCGGTGGGCGCGGTGGTGGGCGAGGGCGTCGAGGACCGCGTTGGCGGCGGCGTAGTTGCCCTGCCCCGCCGTGCCGGTGATGCCGGAGACGGAGGAGAAGAGGACGAACGCCGCCAGGTCCAGGCCTTCGGTGAGGTCGTGCAGCACGCGGGCGGCATCGGCCTTGGGGCGCATCACCTCCGCGAGCCGCGCCTCGGTCAGGTTCACCGCGGTCGCGTCGGCCAGGACGCCCGCGGTGTGCACGACGGCCGTCAGCGGGCGGTGCTCGGCGAGGAGCCCGGCCATCGCCACCCGGTCCGCCACGTCCGCGGCGGCGATCGTGACCTCCGCGCCCAGGGTCGTCAGGTCGGCGGCGAGGTCGTCCGCTCCGGGCGCGGCCGGGCCGCGACGGCTGACCAGCAGGAGGTGCCGGACACCGTGGTCGGTCACCAGGTGCCGCGCGACGAGTGCTCCGAGACCGCCGGTGCCGCCGGTGACCAGCACCGTGCCCGCCGGGTCGAGCGGTCGGGCCACGGCGGTGGTCGGGCGGTGGCGGCCGAGCCGCGGAACGCGCAACTCCCCCGCGCGAACGGCCACCTGCGGCTCGCCCGTGGCCACGACGGCGGGCAGGGAGGTCGCCCCGTCGGTGTCGAGGTCGGCCAGCAGCACGCGGCCGGGGTGCTCGGACTGGACGGACCGGACGAGGCCCCAAACCCCGGCGGTGTCGAGGTCGACGTCATCGGTGGGGAGCACGGCGACGGCGTTGCGGGTGACCACGAGCAGCCGGGTGTCGCCGTGGTCGCCCGCCAGCCACTCCCGGACCACTCCCAGGACGCCGGGGAGCGTCTCGGCGTGCGCGACGACGACGTCCGCCGTCGACTCGGCGACCGGGGTGGGCACGACCGGCCAGTCCACCGTGAACAGCGTCAGGCCGTTCCGGGGCGCCGGGCGCAGGGCCAGCGCGGTGACCGTGGCGACGGGCGTGCCGTCGGGTTCCGCCAGCACCAGCGCGGTGGTGCCGTCCTCGTTCGGCGTGCAGCGGACCCGGAGTTCGGTGGCGCCGCTGGGGCGCAGGGTCACGTCCCGCCAGCTGAACGGCAGCAGGAGGTGGCCGCGGTCGGCCGTGACCAGGACGAGGGCGTGCAGCGCCGCGTCCAGCAGCGCCGGGTGCACGCGGTACTCGCCGGCGCTCCCCCGGAGCGGACCGGGCAGGCTGATCTCCGCGTAGGTCGACGTACCGGACCGCCACACCGCGTCCAGGCCCTGGAAAGCGGGGCCGTAGTGGTAGCCCAGCTCGGCGAGGCGCTCGTACACGTCGTCGACCGGGACGACCGTCGCGTTCTCCGGCCAGGCCAGGTCGCCGCCCGGTTCGCCCGCCGGTGCCAGGACCCCGGTGGCGTGGCGGGTCCACGCGGCCGCCCCGTGGCGGGCGTGGATCGTGAACGCCCGGTGGCCCGCGCTGTCCGCCGCGGCCACGTGGACCTGGAGCGCGGTGTCCTCCAGCGGTTCGAGCGGTGCCTCCAGCACCAGCTCGTCCACCCTCGGGACGCCGAGCCGATCACCCGCGGCGACGGCCAGTTCGAGGAACACCGTGCCGGGCACGATGGTGGTCCCGGCGATCGTGTGGTCGGCCAGCCACGGGTGCCCGGACGGCTGGATCCGGCCGGTGAACACGGTGTCCTCGCGGCCGGCCCCCTCCAGTTCACCGACCAGCAGCGGGTGTTCGGCGGGCACCAGCCCGAGGGCTCGCGCGTCGGTGCGCACCACGGCGTTCTGCCAGAAGTGCTCCCGCTGGAAGGCGTAGGTCGGCAGCGGGGCCGGGTTCGCGTGTGGGAAGAAGGAACCCGCGCGCAGCGGTGCGCCGTTCACGTACGCCTCCGCCAGCCCGGCCGCGAAGGTCTCGCCCTCGTCGTGGCCCGCTCGCAGCAGCGGCACGACCGACGCGGAGTCCTCCAGGACGCTCGCCGCCAGTGGCGTCAGGACCGCGTCCGGGCCGACCTCGACGAACACCGTGGCGCCCAGTTCGGCGAGTCCGCGCACCGTGTCGGCGAACAGGACGGCGTCGCGGATCTGCCGCGTCCAGTGCTCCGGCGAGGCCAGTTCCTCCGCGGTGGCGCGCTTCCCGGTGACGGTGGAGACGATCGGGATCCGGGGCGGGTGGAAGTCGAGCCCCTCGGCGACCGCCCGGAACTCCTCCAGGACGCCGTCCATGTGCGGGGAGTGGAAGGCGTGGCTCACGGTCAGGCGGCGCACGCGGCGACCGGCCGCGCGCCACCGCGCCGCGACGCGTTCGGCCTCGTCCGCGTCACCGGAGACGACCGCCGAGCGGGGGCCGTTGACGGCGGCGATCGAGACCCCGCTCGTGAGCGAGTCGCGCACCTCGTCCGGCTCGGCCTCGATCGCGATCATCGCGCCGCCCTCGGGTGCGGCTCCCATGAGCCTTCCTCGTGCCGCCACGAGCCGGGCGGCGTCGGGCAGTGACAGCGCGCCCGCCGCGTGGGCCGCGCCGATCTCGCCGATCGAGTGCCCGGCCAGCAGTACGGGGACGACGCCGTGGTGGTCGAGGAGCCGGAAGAGGGCCGTCTCCAAGGCGAACAGGGCGGGCTGGGTGTACGCGGTGAGGTGCAGGCGGGGGTCGTCCTCGGCGAACACCACGTCCCGCAGCGGCTCGTCGAGGAGGCCGTCGAACGCGGCGCACACCTCGTCGAAGGCCGCGGCGAAGACGGGGTGGGCGGCGTGCAGGTCCCGGCCCATGCCCGCGCGTTGAGCGCCCTGGCCGGTGAACAGGAAGGCCGTCCGCCCGGCGTCGACCGCCGAGCCCCGGCGCAGGTTCGGTGCCGGGGCCCCGGTCGCGAGGGCGTTCAGGCCGGCACGGAGGTTCGCGCCGCCGAGGATCACGGCGCGGTGTTCGAAGGCCGATCGGGTGGTGGCGAGGGCGAGGCCGACGTCGTCGGGGTCGGCCGTGTCGAGGTGGGCGAGCAGCCGAACGGCCTGGCCGCGCAGGGCGGTCTCGGTGCGAGCGCTCAGCACCCACGGGGCCGGGACGCCCGGCCCGTGACCGGTTCGGGCACCGGTCGGTCTCGCGTCGGGGGCCTGTTCGAGGATGAGGTGCGCGTTGGTGCCGCTGATCCCGAACGACGAGATCCCGGCCCGCCTGGGCCGTCCCACCTCCGGCCACTCCCGCTCCTTCGACAGCAGGGTCAGGCCGGTGCTGTCCCAGTCGACGTGCGGCGTGGGCAGGTCGGCGTGCAGCGACCGCGGCAGCACACCCGTCCGCACGGCCCCCACCATCTTGATCACGCCGCCGATGCCCGCCGCGGCCTGCGCGTGGCCGATGTTGGACTTCAACGACCCGACGAACACCCGGTCGTCACCACGGCGGCCCTTGCCGTAGACCGCGGCCAGCGCCTCGGCCTCGATCGGGTCACCCAGCACGGTTCCCGTGCCGTGCGCCTCCACGGCGTCCACATCGGACGGTTCCAACCCGGCGTCGGCCAACGCCGACCGAATCACCGCCTCCTGCGACGGACCGTGCGGCGCGGTCAAGCCGTTCGACGCCCCGTCCTGGTTCACCGCGCTCCCCCGCACCACGGCCAACACGGTGTGCCCCAACCGTTCGGCGTCCGACAGCCGTTCGACCAGGACCAGCCCCACGCCTTCCGACCAGCCGGTCCCGTCCGCCCCCGCGCCGAACGACTTGCAGCGACCGTCCGCCGCCAACCCGCGCTGCCGGGAGAACTCCACGAACATGCCCGGCGTGGACATCACCGTCGCGCCCCCGGCCAGCGCTAGGTCGCACTCACCGGACCGCAGCGAGCGAACGGCCAGGTGCAGGGCGACCAGCGACGACGAGCACGCCGTGTCGACCGTCAGCGCGGGCCCGGTCAGCCCGAGCTGGTAGGCGATCCGGCCGGACGCGACGCTGGTGGTGGTGCCGGTCAGCACGTGCCCGTGCGTCGACTCGGGCGCCTCGGCCATCCTCGGCCCGTACTCCAGGGCAGTAGCGCCGACGAAGACACCGGTGTTGCCGCCCTTCAACGACCTCGGGTCGACGCCCGCCCGTTCGACGGCCTCCCACGCGGTCTCCAGGAGCAGCCGCTGCTGCGGGTCCATCGCCTCGGCCTCGCGCGGCGAGATCCCGAAGAACGCCGCGTCGAACTCGCCCGCGTCGTGCAGGAAACCGCCGTGCCGCACGGTGCTGCGGCCCGGCACACCGGGTTCGGGGTCGTGGAGGTCCGCGGCCCAGCCGCGGTTGGTCGGGAACTCCCCCACCGCGTCCACGCCGTCGGCCACCAGGCGCCACAGCTCCTCCGGCGAGGACACCCCGCCGGGGAAGCGGCAGGCCATCCCGACGATCGCCACCGGCTCGCCGGCCCGAACCCGTGGCCCGGACGGGGTTTCGGCGGGAGCCGCGTCCCGCGAAGCGGCCTCGATGAACGCGGTCAGGGCCGCGGGCGTCGGGTGGGAGAACAGCAGTCCGCTCGGCAGGGGCAGACCGGTGGCGTCGGCGAGGGCGGTCCGCAGCTCGGTGGCCATCAGGGAGCTGAAGCCCAGGTCGGTGAACGCGGTGTGCACGGGCACCCGTTCACCGGGCGCGCTGCCGAGCACCGCCGCGATGTGCCTGCCCACCAGGGCTTCGACGTCGGGCGCGGGGTCGAGGACGGCGGGCAGACCCCGGACCACGGGTTCGGCGAGCGGCGGTACGACCGTGCCGACCTCGAACCAGTGGTGCCTGCGCTGGAACGCGTAGGTGGGCAGTTCGACGAAGACCGGGTCGGCCGAGAGCACCGCGGTCCAGTCGACCGCGTGACCCCGGACGTGAGCCCGTGCCACGGCGGTGAGGGCCGTCTCGACGTCGGCACGGCCCGCGCGCAGCACCGGTGCGGCCACCACGGCGGAATCGGGGACGCAGGCCGCCGCGTGGGCCGAGAGCACGCCGTCCGGACCCAGTTCCAGCAGGGTGGTGACACCCTCGGCGGCCAGCGTGCGGGCGGCGTCCAGGAAGCGCACCGGCCGCCGGACCTGCTCGACCCAGTAGTCGGGTGACGTGAGCAGCTCGGCGGTGGCCACCTCGCCGGTGACCGTGGACACGACGGGAACGGCCGGGGGCAGGAAGGTGAGGGCGGCGAGGGTGGTCCGGAACTCGTCGAGCACCGCGTCCACGTGCGGCGAGTGGAAGGCGTGGCTCACGTCGAGCCGCTTGGTCCTGCGCCCGCGCTCGGTGAACGCGGCGGCGACGCGGTGAGCGGCGTCCGCGTCCCCGGAGACCACGACGGAGTCGGGGCCGTTGACGGCGGCGACGGCCAGCCGTCCCTCCTCGGCGCGCACCAGGTCGCGGACCTCGTCCTCACCCGCCTGGACCGCCACCATGGCCCCGCCGTCCGGCAGGGCCTGCATCAGCCGGGAACGGACCGCGACCAGGCGGGCCGCGTCGGGCAGCGGCAGCACCCCGGCGACGTGGGCGGCGCTGATCTCGCCGATCGAGTGCCCGGCGAGGAAGTCCGGGCGCAGGCCCCACGATTCGAGCAGCCGGAACAGCGCCACCTCGACGGCGAACAGGGCGGGCTGGGTGTAGCCGGTGCGGTCGAGGTCCTCGCCGCCCTCGGCGATCACGTCGGCGAGCGGCCGGTCCAGGAACGGGTCCAGCTCGGCCGTGATCTCGTCGAAGGCCTCGGCGTACCGGGGGAACGCCTCGTACAGCCCACGGCCCATGCCCGCGCGCTGCGAACCCTGCCCGGTGAACAGGAACCCGAGCCGTCCCGGCGGCACCGCTCCCGACACGACGCCGGTCGACGGCACTCCCTTCGCCACCGCGTCGAGCCCGCTCAGCAGGCCGTCGCGGTCGGCGGCGGTGACGACCGCGCGGTGGTCGAACAGGCCTCGGCGGGTCGCCAGGGCGTGGGCGACGGCCACCGTCGAGTGCTCCGGGTTGGCCACGACGAACTCCCGCAGCCGCTCCGCCTGGGCGCGCAGCGCCGCCTCGGAGTGACCGGACACCGGCCACGCGAGCGCGACCCGGTCGTGGTCGACGGCCGGCGGGTCGACGTCCGTCCTGGTCGCGGGCGGTTCGGCCACCACGACGTGGCAGTTGGTGCCGCCCATCCCGAACGAGCTGACCCCGGCCACCAGCGGACGGTCCTCGCGCGGCCACGGGGTCCGCCGCCGCTGGACCTCCAGGCCCAGCCAGACCAGCGAGAGGCGCGGGGCGGGTGCTTCGAAGTTGAGGCTGGCCGGGAGCGTGCGGTGGCGGATGCTCAGCAGCACCTTGATCAGCCCGGCGATGCCCGCCGCGCTCTCCAGGTGGCCGATGTTGGTCTTGACCGAGCCGATCCGCAACCGCGCGTCGGCGGCCCGACCCCGGCCCAGCGCGGCACCGAGGGCGGCGGCCTCGATCGGATCGCCGATCGGGGTTCCGGTGCCGTGCAGCTCGACGTACTGCACGTCGTCGACGGCGACACCGGCCTTCCCGTACGCCTCCCGCAGCATCGCCTCCTGGGCGGGAGCGCTCGGCACGGTGAGGCCGTCGGTGGCGCCGTCGTTGTTGATCGCGCTGCCGAGGATCACGCCGTGGATCCGGTCACCGTCGGCCTGAGCGCGGCTCAGCGGTTTGAGGATGACGACCCCGCCGCCCTCGCCGGGCACGAAACCGTTGGCCCGGCCGTCGAACGCGTACGTCGTGCTGTCCGGCGACAGCGCGCCGAAGCGCTGTTCGGCCAGCACGTTGCCGGGCAGCAGGTTCAGGTTCACGCCCGCGGCGATGGCCAGGGTCGACTCACCGCTGCGCAGGCTCGCACAGGCGAGGTGGACGGCGGCCAGCGAGGACGACTGCGCGGTGTCGACCGTCAGGCTCGGCCCGTTGAGCCCCAGGTGGTAGGAGACGCGGTTGGCGATGATCGCGCGGTTGACGCCGGTCATCGTGTGCTGCGTGATCGCCCGTTCGCCCTGCTGGTGGACCAGGGCCGCGTAGTCGTCGCGCAGCGCGCCGACGAAGACCGACGTGCGACTGGAGCGCAGCGAGGCCGGGACGACACCCGCGTCCTCGATCGCCTCCCACACCAGTTCGAGCACGAGCCGCTGCTGCGGGTCCATGGCCGCGGCCTCGCGCGGCGAGACGTGGAAGAACGCCGCGTCGAAGTCGCCGACGGAGTCGAGGAAACCACCGCGCCGAGGGCCGGGAACGCCATCCCACCGCCCGTCCGGGGCGTCGACGACGGCGTTCCGCCCCTCCTCCAACAGCTCCCAGTAGGCGGCGGGGCCGTCGGCGTGGGGGAAGCGGCACGCGTGGCCGACGACCGCGATGGCCTCCAGCTCGGGCTCCGGGACGCGGTGGGTCTTCTCGGCGGACACGTGGCTCCTCACTCGACTTCCGTAGGTGCGGGACGGGATCCGGGCCTGCTACCACTCCACCCGCAGGCGGGCGAGGCCCCGGATCGACAGGCCCTCCTTCCACACCACCGAGTCCGGTCCGGCGGCGACGCGCAGGTCGGGGAAGCGCCCCAGGAGGCGTTCCAGGACGATCCGCAGCTGGAGCCGGGCGAGCGGCGCGCCGACGCAGCGGTGCACCCCGTGGCCGAACGTCAGGTGCGGGGTGTCGTGCCCTTGGGAGAGCAGGCTTTCCGGCTGCCGCCAGGTCGCGGTGTCCCGGTTGCCGTGCAGCAGCGAGACGACCACGGCCTCACCGCCCTGCACGGTGACCGGCCCCAGCTGGACCGGTTCCAGGGCCACGCGCGGGAAGCTCAACGGCGTGGACGGCGTCAGGCGCAGCAGTTCGTCGACCACCGCGTCCAGGGTCTCCGGCCGGGCGCGCAGGTCCGCGTGCGCCACCGGGTCCGACAGCAGCGCGAGCACCGACAGGCCGATCTGGCCGACGGTGGTCTCGTACCCGGCCATCAGCAGCGTGAGCCCGAGCGTCAGCAGTTCGCCCTGGGACAGCGTGCCCTCGTCGTGCGCGGCGATCAGACCGGTGAGCAGGTCCTCGGCCTCGCCGTGCCGCTTCCGCCCGATCAGCTCCCCCATGTAGTCGACGAGTTCGAGGCGGCGCCGGGACTTCTCCCTCGGTGTGCTGGCCGAGAGGTCGAACAGCACCTCGACCCAGTCGCGGAAGACGTCGCCGTCCTCGGGCGGGATGCCGAGCATCGAGCACAGCACGGACAACGGCAGCGGGGTGGCGAGGTCCGCGATGAGGTCCGCGCCGGGCCCGGACGCGGCGAGCGCGTCCAGCCGCTCGTCGGCGAGGCGTTCGACGGTGGACGTGAGCGCGGCGACCCGGCGGGTGCTGAACGCGCCGCTCACCACGCGGCGCAGCCGGGCGTGGTCCGCGCCGTCCATGCTCATCACGGCGTCCGGCGCGGGCTGGGAGTCGTTGAACCGCGGCGCGTGCGGCCTCGTCGCCTCGGCCCGGCTGAACCGCTGGTCCGCGAGCACCAGGCGGCCGAGCGCGTAGTCGCGCACCAGCCACATCTTGTCGCCCACGGGGGTGACGATCGGGACGACGCCGTCCCCCGGCGTCATGAACGCGGGGAGCGGCCCGAGGTGGTCGACGCCGTGTTCGTGTGCCACTCGCGTGCTCCTTTCCAGTCCGTGGTCAGGCGGTGATGCGGCGCTCGGCCTCGCGCAGCGTCTCGGCCGTGCGGTTGAAGGCGATCCGCACGTGGTCCCGTCCGTCCGCCGGGTCGCCGAAGAACGGCGCTCCGGGGGCGAGCAGCACTCCGGCGCGGTCGAGCAGGCCGTGGGCGAACGCCCGGCAGTCCTCGCGGCCGCCGGTCAGCGGGCTGATGTCGGCGAACAGGAAGATGCCGCCCTCCACCGGCGCGAACTTCATGCCCATGCCGGAGAACACCTCCTGCGCCAGGTCGCGGCGACAGCTCATCTCGCGGCACACCTCGTCCAGGTCGACCGACCGGGCGGCGCTCCCCGCGGCGGCCTGGAGGGGTGCGGCCGTGCCGTTGGTGGTCAGCTCGTGCACGCGGCGGAACGTCTCCGTGCGCACGGGGTCACCGCGCAGGAAGCCGAGCCGCCAGCCGCTCACCGCGTGGCTCTTGGACAGCGAGCCGATGACGACGTTCCGGCCGGTGAACGCGGGGATCTCGGTGGCCGAGACGTGCGTCCGGCCGTCGAAGACGAACGACCGGTACACCTCGTCGCAGATCACCGTGGCGTCCCAGCGCTCGCAGAGCGCGGCGATCTCCTCCATCTCCTCGCGGCTCAGCACCCGCCCGGTGGGGTTGGCCGGGGTGTTGAGCAGCACGGCCCTGGTCCGGG
>DATMCA010001557.1:0-8705 GCA_035559015.1 Umezawaea sp.
CGCAGCGGTTCTCCCGGCGCGTCGTGGAGTCGGTCGACGCCGCGAAGCAGGAGCTGGCCGCGGAGCCGTTCAAGCTGGAGCTGGTCGACATCAAGTCGGACGTCGACACGGCCGAGGTCATGGAGGTCGGCGGCGGCGAGCTGACGATCTACGACAACCTGGACCCGCGCTCCGGAGACCGGATCTGGGGCGACCTGTGCCGCGGTCCGCACCTGCCGACGACCAAGCACATCCCGGCGTTCAAGCTCAGCCGCGTCGCCGCCGCGTACTGGCGCGGCAACGACAAGAACCCGCAGCTCCAGCGCATCTACGGCACGGCTTGGGAGTCGCAGGAGGCGCTGGACAAGCACCTGGAGCTGCTGGCCGAGCCCGAGCGCCGCGACCACCGCAAGCTGGGCGTCGAGCTGGACCTGTTCAGCTTCCCGGACGAGATCGGCTCCGGCCTGGCCGTGTTCCACCCCAAGGGGGGGATCATCCGGCAGGAGATGGAGAACTACTCGCGGCAGCGGCACACCGAGGCCGGCTACGAGTTCGTCTACTCGCCGCACATCACCAAGAGCTCGCTGTTCGAGACCTCCGGCCACCTCGACTGGTACAAGGACGGCATGTACCCGGCGATGCAGCTGGACGCCGAGTACAACGAGGACGGCACGGTCCGCAAGCCCGGCCAGGACTACTACCTCAAGCCGATGAACTGCCCGTTCCACGACCTGATCTTCCGGTCGCGCGGGCGGTCCTACCGCGAGCTGCCGCTGCGGATGTTCGAGTTCGGCTCGGTGTACCGGTACGAGAAGTCCGGCGTGATCCACGGCCTGACCCGCGTGCGCGGCATGACGCAGGACGACGCGCACATCTTCTGCACGCCCGACCAGATCCAGGACGAGCTGAAGTCGCTGCTCGACTTCGTGCTGGGGCTGCTGAAGGACTACGGCCTCGACGACTTCTACCTGGAGCTGTCGACCCGCAACCCGGAGAAGTCCGTCGGCTCCGACGAGGTGTGGGAGACGGCGACCGAGGCGCTGCGTGTCGCGGCCGAGGACTCCGGCCTCGAACTCGTGCCCGACCCCGGTGGCGCCGCGTTCTACGGCCCGAAGATCTCCGTGCAGGCCAAGGACGCCCTCGGCCGCACGTGGCAGATGTCCACGATCCAGCTGGACTTCAACCTGCCCGAGCGGTTCGAGCTGGAGTACTCCGCGAACGACGGCACCCGCCAGCGCCCGGTGATGATCCACCGCGCGCTGTTCGGGTCGGTCGAGCGGTTCTTCGGCGTGCTGACCGAGCACTACGCGGGCGCGTTCCCGGCCTGGCTGGCCCCGGTGCAGGTCGTCGGCATCCCGATCGCCGACGAGCACGTGGACCACCTGCTGGCCGTGCAGAAGACGTTGCGCTCGAAGGGCGTGCGGGTGGACGTCGACGCGTCGGACGACCGGATGCAGAAGAAGATCCGCACGCACACGATGCAGAAGGTGCCGTTCATGCTCGTCGCGGGCGGCAACGACGTCGAGTCCGGTGCCGTGTCGTTCCGGTTCCGGGACGGCACGCAGGTCAACGGTGTGCCGGTGGAGAAGGCCGTCGAGACCATCGTGGGGTGGATCGCCCGGCGGGAGAACTCCTCCCCGACCGCCGAATCCGTCGCGGCGGTCCAGTGAGCTCCGAGCTGGAGGAGCAGGCCGGGGTCGGGGTCCACGACGCGTTGCAGCGGCTGTGGACCCCGCACCGGATGTCGTACATCAAGGGCGAGGGGAAACCGGTCGGGTCGTCGCCTGCCGGGTGCCCGTTCTGCCAGGTGGTGGAGATGGGCGACGAGGACGGCCTCATCGTGGCCCGCGGCGAGCTGGTCTTCGCCGTGCTCAACCTGTACCCGTACAACCCCGGCCACCTGATGGTGCTGCCCTACCGGCACCTGCCGGACTACACGGACCTGACGGCCGCGGAGACGGTGGAGTTCGCGGAGTTCACCCAGAAGGCCATGAGGGTGATCCGCCACGCCGCCGCGCCGCACGGGTTCAACATCGGGATGAACCAGGGGGTCGTGGCGGGAGCCGGAATCGCCGCGCACCTGCACCAGCACGTCGTGCCGCGGTGGGGCGGGGACGCGAACTTCATGCCGGTGATCGGGCAGACGAAGGTGCTGCCGCAGCTGCTGGGGGAGACGCGGACGTTGTTGGCGGACTCCTGGGAGTCGGTGGAGTAGCCCTCGGCCGGCCGGTCCGGTGACGTCACCTCGGCGCGTGAGACCACCGAACCCGCGCGGCACGTCGTCCGCCGGCGGCCCGCGAAGGCCTGACCGGTGTTGGTGCGGAATCGGCGGCCGAGCGGGTGCGAGAAATGATTGCCACGATCGAGTGATGGGATCCACTCTTCTGGCGGATCAAGGAATACGGAAAAGGGGCCCCGCCGTGGTGGCGGGGCCCCTTTGTCGTCCGTGGGATCAGGACTGGAGGACGGCTTCGATCTCCAGGGAGATGGCGATCTTGTCGCCGATGACCACGCCGCCGCCGTCGAGCGGCATGTGGATGTCGACGCCGAAGTCGTTGCGGGAGATCTCCGTGGTGGCGGAGAAGCCGACGCGGGTGCCGCCGTACGGGTCCGGGCCGAAGCCGTTGAGCTCCAGCTTGAGGGGCACGCTCTTCACGACGCCGTGCAGGTCCAGCTCGCCGTCGAGGATGTAGTCGTCGCCGTCCGCGCGGAGGCCGGTGGAGCGGTAGCTCATGGTCGGGTACTTCTCGACCTCGAAGAAGTCCGCGGAACGGATGTGGTTGTCGCGGTCCGCGTTGTTGGTGTCGATGGACGCCAGGTCGATCGTCGCGGTCACGGACGAGTCGGCGGGGTTCTCCGCGGTGACCACGGTGCCCTCGAACGTGCGGAAGCTGCCACGGACCTTGCTGACCATCAGGTGCCGGACGCTGAACGAGACGGCGGAGTGAGCGGCGTCGATGGTCCAGGTGCCGGCGATGTAACCGGGGATCTGGATGGCGGTGGTCATTGCGGTGTCCTCCGTGGTGGGCTGTAGGGGTACTGGTTGAACATTGAACTACAACGCTTGACGTTTAAAGTGATTCCCCGGTGTGTCATGGATCACTCTCCGAAATCGGGTGATCTATCCGGAACCCGGTTGGCTGATCGTCAAGTCCCACGCCGCTCGATACGGTGCGATTCATGACCGCACCCGAGCGCTCAAGACTCGCGCGAGATCGACTCTCGCGCGAGTTACGCAGGCTGCGGACCGAGGCCCGGATGACCGGTACGGCCACGGCGCAGGCGACCGGTATGAGCCAGTCAAAGCTCTCCAAGATCGAGAACGGGATGCTCCTGCCGTCCGTGATCGACGTCGAACGCCTGGTGGCAGAGTTATCCGCCACCAGGGAGACCAGGTTAGAGCTGGTCGAGCTGGCCCGCCAACTGCACGCCGAAGCCGAAACCCGACGGGTGGTCCTGCACCGGGGGGCGCACCGCCACCAGCAGACCGTGGCCCGCATCGAGGCCCGTGCCACCACCAGCCGCTTCTTCCAGCTCGCGGGCGTCCCGTCCCTGTTGCAGAGCGAGAACTACCTCCGCGTCGTGCTGGCCGCGACGCCGGGGCGCGAGCAGGACTCCGCCGTGACGACCCTGCGGGCCCGACGCGCCCGGCTCGACGACCCGAACAAGAAGTTCATCTTCCTGCTCAGCGAGAGCGCCCTGCGGTGGCGGATGGGGTCCGCGGACCTGATGTGCGACCAGATCGACCACCTCTCCCAGACCATGCGGCGGCCCAACGTGTCGCTGGGTGTCATCCCGTGGTCGGCGGACGCGAACCTCGTTGCGCTGCACGGGTTCCAGGTCTACGACGAGCGCGTGGTGACGATCAGCGTGCTGACCGGGAACGCCACCATCACCGACCCGCACGACGTCCGCGAGTACGTCGCGCTGTACAGCAGACTGGAGCGCTTGGCGGCCCGTGGTGATCAGCTCGAAGCGCTGCTCGCCCGGATCTCCAGGGACCACCGCCAGCTCGGCTGAGCTGGGCGGTTACTCTGCCGTGGACACATCGTCCCCGCCGGTAGGTGCAGTCCCAGCCTCATGCTGAACATCTTCGCCCGCGCTTCGGTCTCGCGCGTCACCGATCCAATCGGGGCGTGGCTGGTCCGACGTGGGCTCACCCCGAACTCCGTCACCGTGCTGGGCACCATCGGCACGGTCGCCGCCACGCTCTGGTTCTTCCCACGGGGCCAACTCTTCGTCGGCACGCTCGCGGTCACCGCGTTCGTGCTGTTCGACCTGCTCGACGGCGCCATGGCGAGAGCCCAGGGCAGCGGCACGCCCTTCGGCGCCGTCCTGGACGCCAGCTGCGACCGCATCGCCGACGGCGCGCTGTTCGCGGCGCTCGCCTGGTACGCGTTCACCGCGGGCAACCGCTGGCTGGCCGCCGCCTCGCTGGTCTCGCTCGTCGCCGCCCAGGTCGTGTCGTACGTGAAGGCGCGGGCCGAGGCGTCCGGGCTGAGCGCTGACGGCGGCATCGCCGAACGGGCCGAGCGGCTGATCATCGTGCTGGTCGGCTCGGGCCTGTCCGGGCTCGGTGTGCCGTACATCCTGGACGTGGCGCTGTGGCTGTGCGCGGTGCTGACCGCCGCGACGGTCGTGCAGCGCCTGCTCTTGGCGCGGGGCGCCGACACGGAGGTCGTCGGATGAGCATCGGGGAGAGACTGGCCGTGCTCGGCTACTCGGCGGGCTGGAAGCTCGTCCGGGTGCTGCCCGAGCAGTGGGTGCGGCGCGCGTTCGACTTCGCCGCCGACCGGGCCGCCGCTCGGGGCGGGTCGGGCGTCCGGCAGCTCCGGGCGAACCTCGCCCGCGTCGTGCCCCAGGCGGGCCAGGAGGAGCTGGACGAGCTGGTGCGCCAGTCCCTCCGCTCCTACGCCCGGTACTGGCGCGAGGCGTTCCGGCTGCCGTCGATGGACCTCAAGGCCGTCTACGCCACGTGCGACTCGCTCGTCAGCGGCCAGGAGAACCTGGACGCCGCGCTGGAGCAGGGGTCGGGCGCGGTCATCGCGCTGCCGCACAGCGGCAACTGGGACATGGCGGGCGTCTGGTTGGTCGGCCACTCCGGCACGTTCGCCACGGTCGCCGAGCGGCTCAAGCCCGAGTCGCTGTACCGGCGGTTCATCGAGTTCCGCGAAACCCTCGGGTTCGAGGTGCTGCCGCTGACCGGCGGCGACCGCGCGCCCGCGAAGGTGCTGGCGGAGCGGTTGCGCGAGAACAAGGTCGTCTGCCTGCTCGCGGACCGCGACCTCACCGCGACCGGCGTCCCGGTCACGTTCTTCGGCGAGCAGACGATGATGCCCGCCGGTCCGGCGCACCTGGCCGCGACGACGGGTGCGGCGCTGCTGCCGGTGGGCCTCTGGTTCACCGAGGACGGCTGGGTGTTCCGCATCCACCCGCCGATCCGGGTCGCGGGCACCGCGCAGGTCCCCGTCGCCACGCAGGCGCTCGCGGACATCTTCGCGGCGGACATCGCCGCGCACCCCGCCGACTGGCACATGCTGCAGAAGCTCTGGCTGGCCGACCTGCCGGAGAGCAGGCAGCGCGCCCTCGCCCGCAGGCGGGAGTCGCCGTGAAGGTCGGCATCGTCTGCCCGTACTCCCTCGACGTCCCCGGAGGGGTGCAGGCGCACGTCGTCGACCTGGCCCGCGCGCTGATCGGCCTCGGCCACGAGGTGAACGTGCTGGCGCCCGCCGACGAGGACACGGCGCTGCCCGCGTTCGTCACGTCCGCGGGCCGCGCGGTCGGAATCCCGTACAACGGCTCCGTGGCAAGGCTTTCGTTCGGCCCGCTGTCGTACTCGCGGGTGCGCCGGTGGATCACCGACAACGACTTCGACGTGCTGCACCTGCACGAGCCGACCGCGCCCAGCCTGTCGTTCCTGGCGCTGATGGTGGCGGACGGCCCGATCGTGGCCACGTTCCACACGTCCACGCCGAGGTCGAAGATCCTCGCCGCGTTCCAGGTGGTCCTCCAGCCGTTCGTGGAGAAGATCACCGCCCGGATCGCCGTGTCGGCGCTCGCGCGGCGGGTCCAGGTCGAGCACCTCGGCGGCGACGCGGTCGAGATCCCCAACGGCGTGGACGTCGGGTTCTTCGCCGACGCGAAGCCGCTCGACGGGTACCCGCGCGAGGGCGGCACGATCGGGTTCGTCGGCCGCTTCACCGAGCCCCGCAAGGGGATGCCGGTGCTGCTGGAGGCGTTCCGGGTGCTGGCGGCCGAACTGCCGGACCTCCAGCTGCTCGTGGTCGGCCGGGGTGACGACGAGGAGCTGCTCAAGGACGCCGGGCCGGAGTTGGCGAAGCGGATCGTGCTGCTGGGGCAGGTCGACGACGAGACGAAGGCCCGCGCGCTGCGCAGCGTCGACGTATACTGCGCGCCGAACACCGGCGGCGAGAGCTTCGGCATCATCCTGACCGAGGCGATGTCCGCGGGCGCGGCCGTCGCCGCCAGTGACCTGGACGCGTTCCGCCGGGTCCTGGACGACGGCAAGGCGGGCGTGCTGACGGCCGTCGAGGACCCCGCGGCGCTGGCCGCCGGGCTGCGCGACCTGCTCGCCGACGCGGGGCGTCGGGCCGACTTCGTCGAGGTCGCCCGGCAGCGGGTGATGACGTTCGACTGGTCCGTGGTGGCGAACCAGGTCCTGCGCGTCTACGAGAGCGCAATGGCCGCCGATCCCCGCCGCGTCAGGGAGGCGGAGGAGGGGTGAGCAGCTCCTGGTTCGTCACGACGCTGCTGATCGTCCTCGCGCTGGCCGTCCTCGTCGGACCGTGGGTGCTCGGCACGGCGAACCGCCTGGACCGCCTGCACGTGCGCACCGACGCCGCCTGGGCCGGGCTGGACGCCTCGCTGGCCCGCCGCGCCGTCGTGGCCAGGACCGTCGTCACGGCCGAACTGGACCCCGACGTGGCGACCATGCTGCGCAACGTGGCGGACCGGGCCGAACGCGCGCCGCGCGCCGAACGGGAAGCGGCGGAGAACGAGCTGAGCGGCCTGCTCGCCGACCTGGACCGCAGCACGCTGCCACCCGTGCTGGCCGCCGAACTGGCCGACGCCGAGCAGCGGGTGGTGCTGTCGCGGCGGGTGCACAACGACGCCGTGCGCGACACGCTGTCCCTGCGCGGGCGGCGGGTGTGCCGGTGGCTCAAGCTCGCGGGCACCGCGCCGCAGCCCGAGTACTTCGAGATCGCCGAACCCCTGGAATCCGCCGAGTCGTCCGTGCTCACGCCCCGGACGTCGGCGCGGGTGCTGCTCGTGGACGGGTCCGGGCGCGTGCTGCTGTTCGAGGGCAACGACCCGGCGCGGCCGCAGGAGTCGTTCTGGTTCACCGTCGGCGGCGGTGTCGACCCCGGTGAGGAGCTGCGCGCGGCGGCCGTGCGCGAGGTGGCCGAGGAGACGGGGCTGGCGCTGGCCGGGGACGACCTGGTCGGTCCGGTGTGGAAGCGGCACACGGTGTTCAGCTTCGACGGGTTGAGCTACGCGGCGGAGGAGTGGTTCTTCCTGGCGACGTCGGAGGGGTTCGAGGTGGACACCTCGGGGTGGGACGACGTCGAACGTCGGACGATCCGGCGGCACCGGTGGTGGAGTGCGGACGAGCTGCGCGCGACCGAGGACGCGGTGTACCCGGTGCAGTTGGGGGAGCTGTTGCCGGAGTTGGTCGGCGGGGAATGGGACGGGTCGCTGCGCGCTGTGCGGTAGGTGTTGTTACTGCATACGGGTGTCACCTGTATTGGGGACGCGTTTCTGGGTGGGATGGTCTTTCCTGGGGTGGGGACTTACGCCGGGGAGGGCGTTGTGGGGGAAGCCGTGGGGCAGGACGAGCGTGTGCGGACGTTGTTGAGGGCGTTGGTGCGGCGGGTTCGGGAGTTGGAGCCGTTCGAAGGTGGGGCTCCTGTGTTGGACGTGCAGGAGTTGGGGGTGCGGTGCGTGTTGACGCCCGCTGGGCGGGGGGATGTGGGGGTGTTGAGTCCGCGGGAGCTTGAAGTGGCGCGGATGGTGGGGATGGGGTTCACGAACAAGATGATCGCGGCTTCGTTGGGGATCAGCTTGTATACGGTTTCTACGCATTTGCGGCGGATCTTTGCGAAGTTGGATGTGCCTACGCGGGCTGCGATGGTGGCTGTGCTGGTGGGGCAGGGGGCTGTGGCTGGGTGAGGTTGGGGTGTGAGCTGGAAGGGTCGCCTGCGGCGGGCTGGGAAGTCGCCTGCGGCGGGCATCGGAGAGGCACCCCGCTCGCTCAATTGTCTCGATCTCCGCGTTCGGTTTGTCAAGGCGGGAAAGATGCCTTGACAAACCGAACGCGGAGCTGAGGGCGCTGGGGATCGGGGGCAAGGGGGGAGTGTGGGTGCCTGCTTTTGTGTGGGCCGCTTGGGCGGTGGGCGGTGGGCGGTGGGCGTGGTTGGGATGGTTGAGCGGTGGGGTGAGTTGAGTGGTGGTGTGAGAGCCGCTTGGTGCTGAGGTGTTAGGTGTTGGGGATTACCTCGTTGCCGTAGGCGGCTAGGGTTTTGTCCTTGTCGTCGTGCATCAGGTACAGGGCGAAGTTGGTTACGCCCATGGCCTTGAGTTCTTGCAGTTTGTCCACGTGGGATTGGGCTGGGCCGGTTAGGCAGAACCTGTCTACGATTTCGTCGGGGACGAAGTCGGTTGATCGGTTGCCTGCTTTGCCGTGGTGGCTGTAGTCGTAGCCTTCG
>DATMCA010001558.1:0-3092 GCA_035559015.1 Umezawaea sp.
CCGGATCGAAGTGACGTCGCCTTCTCCTGCCCTCGTGAGCACGGTTCTCTCTGATATACACACCCGCTCTGTCTATGCCGTAGGATCTCGGTCCTGTTTCAGGACTACCCGTCGGACCGCAGCAGGCGAAGAACGAGATCGGATTCTTTACGACCTGGATGCGCACCGGGCTGCCGCATTTTTCGCTGATCGGGTGATCGTCGTCGAAGGTCCTAGCGACGTGTTATTCTTCGAATGGTTGGCTCGCCGGGGCCTCCTGGCTAAACTCGGCCCCAACGTGGGAGTTCTCAGCGCATTCGGCAAATTCGAGCTGCATCGTGCGGCGAGCACCCTTTCCCTGTTTGGCATCCCGCACATAGTTCTCTGGGACGAGGATGCGGTCATGGCCACAAGCCAGAACGCTCTCAAGAAGCGGCTGTGCGAGGATGCATCTGCCCTTGCTGCGTTGGCAGCGTCCGCCAACGATTCGGAATCATCTTTCGTCGGTGCAGTTCGTCTCACTGGCACGATTGAGCACTGGCTCGGTATCGCTGAGGAGAAGGATAATCCTTGGAAGGCGGCCAATATCGGAGCGTCTCTCACTCAGGCATACGTCGACCCTATTTCACCACTACCGGCGCGGGTGGACAGCCTGCTTGCTGTGCTCGAAGACCTGTTCGTGGGTCGAAACATTGCTTCTTACCAGGAGTTGCCGGAGTTTCAGGGCGCACTAATCTCGCCAGTACTGCCTCCACTGACCGTCGACTTGCCACTCGAAGTCGCGAACTTCCCGCGTCACACGTGCAGTTGCCCCTTACCGGCGTGGCCGTGAAACATGTAATGGTAACGACTAGGAGGATCGGAGTTGCCCTGTTTTGACGGACAGGGTCTATGAAGTGTGGTCACGCTTCCTGATCGACTGACCGGTATCGGAACTGTAAAACACGAGCGGCTCTGGCCCGTAGTTGGCGGTGACGTCAGGTAGTCGTTTAAAATCATGATCTTGTGATGGGTGTCGATTCCCCTGTAGGGGCCGTATTTTCTGGGTTGTCGGCGCTGGTTGTCGAGGGCGTGGCGGACAGCGGCGACATGGTGGTGGTCAATGCCCGCACTCGGGATGTAGTCGTGCTGTGTTCGGTGTGCGGGACCGCGACGGCAAAGGTGCACGGGTATCATTATCGGGCGGTGAAGGGACGTGCCGGTCGACGGCCGCCAGGTCGTCAACCACCTCCGCGTACGGCGACTGGTCTGCGCGGCCCAGGGTTGCGGACGACAGACCTTCCGGGAACAGATCCCTGGACTGCTGCAGCGCCACCAACGTCGTACGGTGCGGCTTGTCCGGCAGATATCCCAAGTGGCGCCGGAGTTGTGCGGCCGGGCAACCGCACGCCTGTCCCGCCTGCTTGCCGTGTCCGTGTCCCGCAGTACCGCGCTGCGCCGTCTATGACGCCTGCCACTGCCTGAGCAGGCGGTTCCGCGGGTGATGGGCGTGGACGATTTCGCCCTGCGCTGCCGCCACCGCTACGCCACGATCATCATCGATGCCGAGACCGGCCGACGTATCGCGGTCCTGTCCGGCCGCGACGCGGCCACTCTGGAGTCCTGGCTGCGCGAACATCCCGGCGCCGAGGTCGTGTGCCGGGACGGCTCGGCCACCTAGGCCGAAGCCATCCGCCGCGCCCTGCCCGACGCGGTGCAGGTCAGCGATCGATGGCACTTCTGGAGAAATCTCTGCGACAAAGTCCAACTCGAGGTCCGCGCGCACGCCGGGTGCCGGGCCACCGTCAACCCGCCCCGCCCCGGCGGAGTTCACGAGCAGACCACCCGCGAACGCTGGAACAAGGTCCACGACCTGCTCGGCCAGGGCGTCAGCCTGCTCGCCTGCTCCCGCCGTCTCGGCGTTGCCCTGAACACGGTCAAACGCTACGCCCGCATGCCCGAACCCCAGGCCCTGCGCATCGCCCCCACCTACCTCCCGACCCTCGTCGACCCCTACCGCGACCATCTGCGTGCCCGCCGCGCTGCCGATCCCGCAGTCCCCATCACCCACCTACTCGCGGAAATCCGGGAGCTGGGCTACACCGGCAGCGCCAACCTGCTGGTCCGCTACCTCAACCAGGGCCGCGCCGAAGGCGACCGCCCCGTCACGACCTCCCGTCACGCTGGCCGCCTCCTGCTCACTAACCCCGAAAACCTGCTCCCGAAGGACACGGCCCTGCTGAAGAAAATCGCCGCGGCCTGGCCCGAAAATGGCCGCACTCGCTGACCTGGTGCACAGCTTCGCAGCCTTACTGAAACCGGCTGCTGGCAACGATGTGAAACTCACCCAGTGGATCGCGGCTGCCTGTGCCGTCGACCTGCCGCACCCTGCGAAGTCTCACCAACGGCCTCGAGATCGACCGGTCCGCCGTGGACGCCGGCCTCACCCTGCCGTACCACAACGGCCGCACCGAAGGCGTCAACACCCGCACCACAAGGATCATGAGGCAGATGCACGGACGCGCCGGGTTCGACCTTCTCCGCCACCGCATCCTCCTGCCCTGACAGATACCCAGAGTCACCACCGACTACGGGCCAGAGCCAAACGAGCGGTGTAACTCCCGATCACGGAAGTGCACCTGATGACCGAGATGATGTCCGGCGTGGAGCACGCTGAGGTCTGAAGCCCGAGTCAGGTCTGGATGGCCTGGACGAGCGGTTGATCGACCAGTTGGTGGGACAGGCCAAGGCCGGTGGGCTAAAGCTGACCGGTGAGGGCGGGGTACTGCAGCAGTTGACCAAGCGACTGCTGGAGTCCGCCCTGGAAGGCGAGATCACCGACCATCTGGGCTGCGACAGGAACGACCCGGTCAGCCGCAGGACGGGCAATTCGCGCAACAGGACCCGTTCTAAAACCGTGCTCACCGACGTCGGCCCGGTGGAGATCGACGTGCCCCGTGATCGCAACGCCGAACTTGAACCGAGGACCGTGGCCAAGCGACAGAAGTGGATGACTGGCGTGGGCGAGATGGTGATCTCCTTGTCCGCCAAGGGTTTGGTCACCGGGGACATCTCCGCGCACTTGGCCGACGTCTACGGCGCCGAGGTGTCCCGACAGACCATCTCCACCATCA
>DATMCA010001559.1:0-2967 GCA_035559015.1 Umezawaea sp.
AACAGCAGGACGAAGGCGAAGACCAGCGGGGTCCTGGCCGCGAGCTGGACCGCGAAGTCGTGCGGGGTCGCGGTGCGGCCGCCCACGGCGTGCTGGACGCCGGGCAGGTGGTCGAACGCGGCGGGAAGGACGGTGGTGCGCAGGGCTTCCAAGGCCTGGTTCGACGTCGGGTCGGTGCCGCTGCCCGGTAGCGGGAGCCGGACCACCAGGGCGTGGCCGACCACGGCGGTGGTGCGGAGGCCGCCACCGAAGAGGGTGTCGATCGCGGCGCGGACGTCCGGCCGGTCGACCGGGGCGCCGGTGGGGTCCCAGAGGACCACTCGGGCCGGGTTTGCGGCACCGGGGAAGGCCTCCTGCATCCGGACGGCGGCGTCGACCGCGGCCACGCCGCGGGGCAGGCTGTCGGTGGCGGCCGGATCTTGCAGGTGCATGGAGGCGGCGGGCAGGGCGAGCACAGCCAGCGCCACGGTCGCGGCGGCACCCCGCACCACCGGGCGGCGGACCACCGCGTTCGCGATCCTCGACCAGGCTGCCCGCCTGGTGCGTCCCGGCTTGATCCTGAGACTTCCTGCGCCCGCCCCGCTTCACCGGCGTCGGTGTTCGGGGCGTCCCGGCAGGGCACCAGCACCCCGGCGAGGATCGAGAACGACCATCGAGTGGCAGCTCGGCGGTCCGGGATCTTCTCCTTGCGGCTACTCGACTTTCCTTGAGCATCCGCTCGATGGACACCGCCCGATCATCCACAGTGGACAGTCGTTCGGCCAGTTCCACTAGGCGGCGGACGATGTCCTGCTGGACGCGCATGGCGGATTCGGCGAGGTCGCGGTACGCGCGTTCGCGCTTCACCGCCCAGCTTCGCCCGCCACGTGCTGTCGCTGTGCCAGATCGCCACGGTGATCACGACCGTCAGCAGGACGAAGATCCCGATGGCCCCGCCACCTCCAGCGCGTTCCCGTCCCCCATCCTCCTGTTCCCTTCTCGGAGTCCTGCTTGCTCAGCGAGGGGCGCAGGCCAGCCAGACGAGTGCTTCCACGGCGCGGTCGAGGACGGACACGTGGCCGTCCTGCGGGCTGAGCCAGAGGTCGGACGACGGGCGGCAGCGGTTCGCGAGCCATTCGCTGTGCTCGGAGGGCACCATGCGGTCTCGCACGCCGTGCACGAAGAGGGTGGGTACGGCGATGTCGGCCGGGTCGAAGCCCCACGGTGCGACCAGGGCCAGGTCGTCGTCGACCAGGCCGCCGAAACCGGCTGGCATCGCGGCGACGGAGTTGTCGCCCAACGTGGCCCACCTGCCCGCGAGGGCGGCGAGGTCGGCCGGGGTGAACACGTCGGGGTCGAAGTCCGCCGTCGCCAGGTGCTTCTCCAGCACCACCTGGCCCGCGACGGCCGCTCGCAGCTCCGCCTCGCCCGCGGAAGCCATGCCCGCGAACCAGTCCAGGCCCTCTGCGGCGAACGGGGCCGGGCTGGAGAGCGCGGCGACGGCGACCACGCGGTCGGGCAGCGAAGCACCGCAAGCCAACGAGTGCGGGCCTCCGCCCGAGTGGCCCGCCACCGCGAAGCGGTCCAGGCCGAGCGCGTCGGCGACGGCGGCCACGTCGTCGGCCGCCGAGACGACCGATCGGCCGGGCAGGCGGGTCGAGCCGCCGTAGCCCGGCCGGTCGTAGCTCAGCAGTCGGACGCCCGGCACGGCCAGCAGCGGGGCGAGGAGGTCGCCGGTCTGCGGCGAGCCGTGGAGCCAGAACACCGGCAGGCCGTCGGAACCGCTGTCGTGCACGCGCACCGTGCGCCCGTCGGGCAGGTCTAGGTCCACCCGGCGAGCCTACTCACAGGTCTCGCCTGTTCAAGCTCCAGTAGCCGGCCAGAAGCGCGGCCGTCGTCCACGCCGCCAGGACGAGCAGTCCGGTCCACGGGCCGAGCACCGGATCCGCCTGCTGCCCCACCTTCATGATCGACGTGCCTGCCTGGTCGGGGAGGTAGTGGGCCGCTTCCTTGAGCCCCGGCACGATGTTCGCGACGGGGGAGACGATGAAGACGAAGGACAGCATCACGGTGAGGGCGAGTGCGGTGTGGCGCAGGACCGTGCCGACGCCCAGGGCGAAGAGGCACAGGCCGGTCAGGTAGAGCGGTGTGCCCAGGAGGACGCGGGTGGCGCCCTCGCTGCTGAAGGAAGGGCCGTAGGCCCCCAAAGTCCAGTGGGCGGTCAGGAAGGTCGCCCAGACCGTGGTGTACGAGAGGACCAGCGCGACGGTGGCGCAGGCGATGATCTTGCCCGTGTAGAAGATTCGGCGGTTCGGGGTCGCGGACAGGGAGAGGCGGAGCAGGCCGCTGCCGTGTTCGCCGCAGATGGCGAGGACGCCGAACGCCACCAGCGCCAGTTGTCCGTAGAGGACGGTGAGCAGGCCGTCGGTGACCGGTTCGAAGTCGGGGCGCACGGCCGGGACTCCGCGTTCGAGGGCGATGCGGACGGAGGTGTAGCTGACCACCCCCAGGCCGACGCTGATGAGCGGTACCAGGGCGAGGGTGGCGACGGTGGAGCGCAGGGTGCGGATCTTGGTCAGCTCCGCTCGGAACGTGCTGCTAGGCATTGGTCCCTCCCCCGGTGGTCAGGCGGAAGAACGCGTCCTCGAGGGACTCCGAACCGTCCTTGACGAACTCGGCGACGCCGGTGTCGGCCAGGAGCCTGCCCCGGCCGATGACGACGAGGTGGTCGGCGGTGACGGCCATCTCGCTCATCAGGTGGCTGGAGACGAAGACCGTGCGGCCCTCTGCGGCGAACGTCCTCAGGAGAGTCCTGATCCAGCGGACGCCTTCCGGGTCCAGGCCGTTGACCGGTTCGTCCAGCAGCAGCACCTCGGGGTCGCCCAGCAGCGCCGCCGCGATGCCCAGGCGTTGCCCCATGCCCAGCGAGAAGCCGCGGGTGCGCTGGTCCGCGACGGCGTGCAGGCCGACGACGTCGAGCACCTCGTC
>DATMCA010001560.1:0-3375 GCA_035559015.1 Umezawaea sp.
AGCGTCATGCGGGTACAGCAAATCATCCAATCGGCCGTCGACGCGGCCCTCAAGCCGCACGGGCTGACGTTCGCCCGGTACGAGGCCCTGGTGCTGCTGACCTTCTCGAAGGTGGGCAGCCTGCCGATGCGGGTGATGGGCGAGCGGCTCCAGCTGCACCCCACCAGCGTGACGAACATCGTGGACCGGCTGGAGGCCGACGGGCTGGTGCGGCGCAACCCGCACCCGACCGACCGGCGGACGACGCTGGTCGAGATCACCGCCGACGGCCGGGCCCGGCGCGAGACCGCCACCGAGGCCGTGACCGGTGTGGACTTCGGCCTGCGCGGGCTCACCGAACGCCAGACCGAGCAGTTGACGGACCTGCTGGCCAAGGTCCGGCGCGCGGTCGGCGACTTCGAGGACTAAATCCGTCGCGCGGACCGGGGCCGATCGGCCACCCTGTCCGGATGCGCGAGGTCATAGCCCTGGTCACGGTCGACGGCGAGTACGTGGGGTCCCTCGGGCCGTTCACCGTGGACAGCCGGTGGTGGTCGCAGGTGGAACGGGTGACCGAGCACCTCGACGAGGTGCTCGGGGTTCCGACGAGCGTGCTGCGGCTCGTGGAGGGCGTCGGCGAGGGCACCCACGGGGGCACGGCGACCTACCAGGTCGAAGCGCACGGGACGCCGGACCTGGCCGCGCTGGTCACCGAGCCCGCGCACACGTTCCCGGACACGCCGCTGCGGCTGCCGTGGGCGAAACCGGGCGGCCCCGCAGCGCTGGTGGCGTGGGCGGAGGAGCACGTCACCCGGACCGGTGAGGTGCGGCAGAAGAAGACGTGGAACCTGTCGTGCGTCTTCCGGCTGGACACCGACGCCGGGCGGGTGTGGGTGAAGGAGCTGCCGCCGTTCTTCGCGGCCGAGCCGATCGCGCTGCGGCTGGTGTCCGCGGTGGACCCGACGCTGGTGCCCGAGGTGATCGCGACCGCGCCCCTGCGGGTGCTAATGGCCGACGCGCCCGGTGAACCCTGCTGGGAGCCCACGCCGGAGCAGATCCGCTCGGTGGTGCCGCGGCTCGTGGCCGTCCAGGCCGCGCTCGCCCGCGAGGAGCACCTCGACCTGCCGGAGGTGCCGATCTGGTCACCCGAGGTGGAGGGCTCCCGCGAACGGGCGGACGCGCTGCTCACCACCGGGCTGCCGCTGACGCTGCTGCACGGCGACTTCCACCCCGGCAACTGGCAGTCCGACGGCGTCACCACCCAGGTGATCGACTGGGCCGACTCGCACCGCGGCCACCCGGCGCTGGACGCGGCACGGCTGTGGACGTACATCGCTCCGGAACTGCGCCCGCTGCTCGCCGAGGTGTGGACGGCGGCGTGGCTGGAGCACGTGCCGGGCAGCGATCCCGCCACCGCGCTGGAATTGGCGATCCCGCTGGTGCACGTGTTCAACGCGATCCGCTACCGCGAGTTCCTGGCGAACATCGAGGAGAGCGAGCAGGTCTACCACTTCGGGGATCCCGAGTACGAGATCCGGAGGGCTCAGGCCGCGTTGTCGACCTGAACGTCCAGCCTGCCCGTCCGCAGCGCCCAGCGCTCGAAGACGATCGTGCCGAACGGCGGGATGCTCGCCAGCAGCGCGAGGATCGTCGTGCGGCGCTCCCACTTCTGGGCCACGCCCGCGAACAGGGCCGTGAAGATGTAGACGATGAAGATGAACCCGTGGATCGGGCCGAAGATCTTCACGCCGAGGTCGTTGTCCGACAGCACGTACTTGAAGAGCATGCCGATCAGCAGACCGGCCCAGGACACCGCCTCTGCCTGCGCGAAGAGGCGGAAGCGGCCGGCCGAGGTGGAGAGCATGGTCTCCATTGTGCTGCGTGAGCGGGCTCACGGGCGTTCTGGGGTGTTCAGTCCTCCCACCGGAAGAGCTTGGCGGCGAGCAGGCCGACCACGGCGGTGAAGGCGATGAGCACCGAGCACGGCACCAGCAGCGCCTCGATCCCCTTGCCCCGCACCAGGACGTCCAGCATGCCGTCGTTCATGTGCCGCAGCGGCAACGCCTTGGAGACCGCCTGGAGCCATCCGGGCGCGTTCTCGATGGGGAAGAACGTGCCGGACAGGAACGACATGGGCAGCACCAGGATGTTCGCCGCGCCGCTGGCCGACTCCTCCGTCTTGCAGAACGCGCCGACGAGCATGCCGATCGCGAAGAACGCCAGCGTGCCGAGGACCAGCAACGGCAGCGCCAGGTACCAGCTGCCCGCGAGCTTGAGGCCGAACGGCGGGGTCAGGGCCACCAGCACGAACGTGATGGCCTGGACGACCGCGATGCCGACGCTCACGGTCAGCCGCGAGGTGAGGACGGTGATGGGGCTGACCGGGGCGAGCCGGATGCGCCGCAGCACCTGCTTCTTGCGCCAGGACACCATGGTCAGGGCCGACCCGAAGACCGCCGAGATCGAGATTCCCCACGACAGGATGCCGGGGGTGAGGTACTGGATCGGCTTGAGCGACGCGTCCTCCACCGGCTGCTGCTGGAGGGTGAACGCGGGCGGCTGCCCGGTCGCGCCCAGGTTGACCTGGTCGACCACGCCGGACACCAGCCCGTTCACGGTCCCCGCGGCCACCTGGTCGCTGGCGGCGAACCGGAGCTGGACGGAGTTGCCGCGCAGGACGAGCGCGGCCGGGAGGTCGCCGTCCTTGACCTTCGCGACCGCGGCCTGCTCGTCGTCGAACCGCTGGACCTCGACCGCGCCGGTCTTCTCCAGCGCGGAGACCACCGGGCCGTCGCCGACCACCGCGATCTTGATCTTGTCCTGGCCGGAGTCCTGGAACAGCAGGCCGAAGACCACCAGGAACATCAGCGGGAAGAAGAACATGAAGAACAGCGACATCTTGTCGCGGATGAAGCCCTTCAGCATGGCCGTCGAGAGGCTCTTGAACGCGGTCGTGCTCATGCCCGGTACTCCCGTCCGGTGTGGTCCAGGAAGACGTCCTCGAGCGTGGCGGTGCGGACCTGGAGCCCGTCCAGCGTGCCGCGTTCGGCGAGGGTCGAGAGGACCCTCGCGGGCTTGCGGGTGGAGATCGTGAGGCTGGCCTCGTCCTCGGCCGCCGTGTCCACGCCCTCCAGGGCGCGCGCGGTTTCGAGCGGCAGCGCGCCGGGTTGGAGGAGGATCCGCGTCGGCGCGTCCAGGCCGCGCACCAGCGCCGCGGGCGAGTCCAGCGCGAGGACCTTGCCGCGGTCCATGATGGCCACCCGGTCGCAGAGGATCTCGGCCTCGTCCAGGTAGTGCGTGGTGTAGACGATGGTCTTGCCGCGGTCCTGGATCGCGCGCAGCACGTCCCACAGGTTGCGCCGGGCCTGCGGGTCCAGCGCGGCCGTCGGCTCGTCG
>DATMCA010001561.1:0-2527 GCA_035559015.1 Umezawaea sp.
GAACTCGGGCGCGCTGCCCATCGCCAAGTCCGCCAAGGTGTTCGTCGCCGGGAAGTCCGCCGACGACATCGGCAACCAGAGCGGCGGGTGGACCATCACCTGGCAGGGGAGCAGCGGACCGATCACCCCCGGAACCACGATCCTCCAGGGGATCCGGAACACCGCCTCGAACGTCCGGTACGACCGGGCGGGTGCCGGCGTCGACGCGAGCTACGACGTCGCCGTCGCGGTGGTGGGCGAAACCCCCTACGCGGAAGGAGAAGGCGACCGCCCCGGCGGGCTCGCGCTCGACCAGGACGACCTCGGGGTCATCGCCAGGCTGAAGGCCGCGGGCATCCCGGTCGTCGTGGTGCTGGTCTCCGGCCGTCCGCTGGACATCGCGCCGCACCTGCCCTCGTGGGACGCCGCGCTCGCCGCGTGGCTGCCCGGCACCGAGGGGCAGGGGGTCGCCGACGTCCTGTTCGGCGACCATGCCCCGACCGGGAAGCTGCCGGTGACCTGGATGTCCGGCAGCGCCCAGCAGCCCGTCAACGACGGGGACGGCAAGACACCCCTGTTCCCGCTGGGGTTCGGGCTGACCTACCAACCGACCACCACCCCGCCGTCGAGCGGCTGTGCGGCGACCAGCCGCGTCGTGCGCTCGTGGGCAGGCGGTTTCCAGGCCGAGATCACCGTCGTCAACCGGAGCGCCACACCCCTGTCCGGCTGGGCGGTCGGGTGGAGCAGACCCGCCGACCAGTCGATCGGCGGCCTCCGGAACGGCGCCCTCGGCCAGACCGCCACCACCACATCGGTCGAAGACCTCGACTGGAACGGCCCGATCGGGCCGGGCGCCACCACCGCCTTCGGCTTCTCCGGCAGCGGTAGCGCCACGTTCCCCGACCTGGCCTGCCGCAGCAGCTAGACCACCGCACTACCACGCGGTCCGAAGTGGGCGCCTCCGCCCGCCTCTTCGGCGCGCACCCCTGCACGGGTCGACGGCGACCCGAGATCGAGGAGGACCGAATGAGGATCAGGGGCAGAGCACGTCCGCTCCTCAGGCGACCGTTACCGGGCCTGACCGTCGTGGCGCTGATCGTCGCGTCGGTGCTGCCCGCCACCAGCGGGGTGGCGCAGGCGGCGGTCGCCTGCACGGTGAACTACCAGATCAGCAGCGAGTGGAACAACGGCTTCGGCGCGAACGTCACCATCCGCAACGAGGGCGACGCCGTCACCGGTTGGAACCTGACCTGGAACTTCACCGACGGCCAGAAGGTCACCCAGGGCTGGAACGGCACGTTCAGCCAGTCCGGCACGAAGGTCACCGTCACGCCGCCCGACTGGGCGCGCACGATCCCCGTCGGCGGCACCGCGTCGGTCGGCTTCAACGGCAGCAAGGGCGCGACGAACACCGCGCCGACGGACTTCGCGCTGAACGGCGTCCCCTGCACGGGGGCGAACAAGGCGCCGACGGTCTCGCTGACCAGCCCGGAGTCGGGCGCGACCTACACCGCACCCGGCACGATCCCCCTCGCCGCGACCGCCGCCGACGCCGACGGCACGATCGCGAAGGTCGAGTTCTACGCGGGTGACCAGCTGCTCGCCACGGACACGGCCTCGCCGTTCGCGGGTTCCTGGAGCGGGGTGCCGGTCGGGGACTACTCGATCAGCGCCCGCGCCTACGACAACCGCGGCGCCACCACCAGTTCCACGCCCGCGGCGGTGAAGGTCCTGTCCGGACCCGCGATCATCGCCTCGCCCAGCGCGGTGAGCGTCAAGCAGGGCGCCACCGGCACGTTCGGCGTCTCGCTGGCGATCCAGCCGACGTCGTCGGTCACGGTGGCGATCGCACGGGCCTCCGGCACGACGGACCTGACGGCGTCGCCGACGACCCTGACGTTCACCACGTCGAACTGGAGCACCAAGCAGAACGTCACGGTGACGTCGGCGGCCAACGGCGGTGACCTCGGCACGGCGACGTTCACCGCGTCGGCGAGCGGTCAGACGTCGGCCTCCGTGGTGGTCAAGGAGATCTCGTCGTCCACTTCGGACTTCAACCAGGCCTTCCTCGACCAGTACAACAAGATCAAGGACCCGGCGAGCGGCTACTTCCGCAAGTTCGGCGACCTGCTGGTGCCCTACCACTCCATCGAGACCCTGATGGTGGAGGCGCCGGACCACGGCCACCAGACGACCTCGGAGGCGTTCAGCTACTACCTGTGGCTGGAGGCCAGCTACGGCCGGATCGCCGGTGACTGGGCCCCGTTCAAGGCGGCGTGGGCGTCGATGGAGAAGTTCATCATCCCCGCCACCGCGGACCAGCCGACCAACTCCAAGTACGACCCGTCGAAGCCCGCGACCTACGCGCCCGAGCACTCGCGGATGGACCAGTACCCGTCCGTGCTCGACGCGAACGTCAAGGTGGGCACCGACCCGATCGCCAACGAGCTGAAGACCGCGTACGGCACCAGTGACGTCTACGGCATGCACTGGCTGATCGACGTGGACAACACGCTCGGGTTCGGCCGCTGCGGCGACGGCACCACCG
>DATMCA010001562.1:0-4474 GCA_035559015.1 Umezawaea sp.
CGGCGACCAGGTACCGGGAGCGGATCACACCGCCGCCGGCGAACGTCGCGGTCACGCCGTCCTCGTCCTGGGTGATGCCGGTCAACTCGTGGCCGCGGCGCACGGGGATGCCTTGTGCGGCAAGGTGCTGCTCCAGGAACCCCTCGATCACCACCTGCGGGATGGACCGCCACGGATGGCGGTGCCTGCCGCGGGTGAGCGGGAGCGTGATACCGGCGAAGTGGGCGATGCCGTCCGGGTGGTTTCCGGTTGCCAGCAACGGTTCCAGCAGGCCACGCTGGTCGAAAGCCTCCTGCGTGCGGGATTGCACGCCACCCGCCTTCGACAACGTGCTGCGCTGCGCCAGCTTGTCGACCAGTACGGCCGACACCCCCGCCACCCGCAGTTCGTTGGCCAGCGTCATGCCGGTCGGGCCCGCGCCGACGACGAGCACATCGGTGTCCACGGATTCTCCCCTTGGTCGTGCCGATCAGGACGAGAACAACGCTTCACCGGCCGACCCGGAGGCGCCAGAAACAGGCTTGATTGCGCCGGTATCCGACGCTCACTACGCTTTGAGCAGTGGAATCCGACTACGACGAGCTGGATCGTCGGCTCGTGCACGCCCTGCAAGTCGACGGTCGGGCCCCGTTCAGCGCGATCGCCGAGGTTCTCGGCGTGTCGGATCGCACCATCGCCCGCCGGTACGCCCGACTGCGGGCCGCGGGGATGGTGCGGGTGCTCGGCGTGGTCGACCCGACCGCGCTGGGCGCGGTGCTGTGGTTCCTGCGGGTGCGCTGCGCGCCCTCCGCGTCGCTCCCGGTCGCCGAGGCGCTGGCCCGGCGTCCCGACACGTCCTGGGTGAGCATCACCTCCGGCGGCACCGAGATCACCTGCACGGTCCGCACGGAGAGCGTGGCCGACAGCGAGGCGCTGCTGCTGGCCACGCTTCCCCGCACCGCACGAGTGGAGGGGGTGAGCGCGCACTCCGTGCTGCACGCCTTCTACGGCGGCCCGGACAGCCCGGTCGCCAAGCTCGGGTCACTGGACGAGAAGGCGATCGAACGGCTGCGCCCGGCCCCGGTGCCGCACCGGCCGGGACCGGTGCGGCTCGACGACGGGGACCGCAAGCTCCTCACCGCGCTGGCCACCGACGGCCGCACCGAGTTCGAGCAGTTGGCCGCTCTGACCGGCTGGTCACCGACGACGGTCCGGCGACGGGTCGCCGAGCTTCGCGAACGCGGGGTGCTGTACCTGGACATCGACGTCGACGGACGCCTGTTCGGCATCGGCCCCAGGACGCTGCTGTGGCTCTCGGTCGCCCCCGCGTACCTGGAGGAGGTCGGTACGGCGCTGGCCGGCCACCCGGAGATCGCGTTCGCCGCCGCCACGACCGGCCCGACGAACCTGTACGCGACCGTGGTGTGCGCGGATCAGCAGGAGCTGTACCGGTACCTGACCACCAGGGTGGCCCTGCTGCCCGCCATCACGCACATCGAGACCGCACCGGTGATCAGGACCGTCAAGCAGGCCGCGAACCGGGCGTAGCGACCAAGCCGCGCACGTCAGGCGCGCTCACCGGCCCTGGCACCTGCGGGACCAGGCGCGCGGGCAGCTCGCTCGCTCACCGGCTGATGACAGTGCGCTGGGATGGTGGAATGTCCAGGCCTGCCTGGGCGGCAGGCCGGCCGACAACCATGCTCAACCGGCCAACTCGGGCGCTCAGTCGCACAACTGGTCCTGTGTGGACCATCAGACGACGCCCGCCGCGATCTGCTGCTGCCAGATCCGCCCTGGTCGACCACCTCGACCTTGAACTTCTCGGTTGTCCTCGACCGGTCCCGAGGTGAGTGGGGTGCCGTTGGTGAGGATCACCCCGTGGATGTGGGGAGCGTCCGGCAGCACGGGGGCGAGGTCGTCGAGAAGTCCGCACGCGGATCGGCCTGGTGCGCACCTCGGGGATGCTTCTGGCGGGTTCTCGCCGTGAGGTGCGGTCAGTGCGTGGCAGGCAGTCCGGCCGCGGTGGCGGCGATCATGCGCCGCAGCGTCGGCCGGAACGGCGGGAACACTCGTGCGATCTCCGGTTCGCGGTCGTACAGCTGCCGCAGCGCTTCCGCGGGGCGGGTCAGGGGGAACAGCTTCGCGACGAACGCGCTGGCGGCCATGACCAGGGATGCGCCGTCGGTGTCGGTCAGCTGCGGGCAGGCGGTGGTGATCTGCCTGCCGACGGTGAAGTAGGTGTCGATGGCCCACAGCTTGTAGACCCGCAGGGCCTCCATAGAGACGTTGTGCTCCAGCATCGTCTCGGCGTGGGTGGTGAGGTCGCAGTACAGCGGCCGGTCCGCGTACGCGTCGGCGAGTGCGGTGGCGGTCGCGGAGACGCCGCTCACCTCGTGCAGCGCAGCACCGGCGGCGGCCGCCCAGTCCGTGCCCTCCCGCATCGTCAACTGCAGGTAGATCTCCTCGCGGGTGCCGAAGTAGCGCAGCACGTTGGACTTGGCCAGCCCGACCGCCACGGCGATGTCGCCCAGGCTGACGTGGGCCACGCCCGATGTCCGTGCGAGTTCAGCGGCGGTCGCGAGGATCGTCTCGCGCCGCTCGTCCTTCTGCTCCGGGCGTCTGGCCCGCTGAAACGACGCTCCCATGACGGCCACCACCTTAGACCCGTCTTTAGCAGAACAGTGTTCTCTTGTTAAAAGTACAGTGTTCTTATAACGTGGCCCTCACTCGTACGGCCCATCCCCGCTCCGAACGGCAGGCTCATGACCGCCAGCAGCACCGACCTCGGCCAGACCATCGACACCTTCGTGGCCGCCTTCAACGAACCGGATCCCGACCTCGACAAGGTCATGTCCTTCTTCGCCGAGGACGCCCGGTACCTGCCCGGCCACGGCCCCGAACTCCACGGCCTCGCGGCGATCCGGAAGGAGTTCGCGCCGCAGTTCGCCGGCCGCTACGGCGCGATGACCTTCGACGTGTACGACCAGGTGATCGACGAGTCCCGCGGCCGGGCGACGATCCGGTGGGCGTGCAAGCTGGACCTGACCGGCGAGCACGGCAGGCGCGCGATGCCGCCGCTGCGGTGGTTCGCCCGGATCCGCTACGGCGGCCGCATCCAGTGGCACGGCCTGGACGTCTTCCACTTCAACGCGGCCGGGCAGATCACCGGCAAGTTCACCTACGCGACCTTCCGCCTGCCGCTCTGGGAACGGGGGCGCTGACAGTGCGGAGCCTCCTGGGTGTGGGCCGCAGCGGCCGGGCAAAGAACGCACTTGGTCGCTGACGTCGGGCGGGATGAGCAGAGCCGAACTGGCCGACTTCCTGCGCCGTCGGCGGGGAGCACCGCGCCCGTCCCCGGAGGTGCCGGGCGCTACAGCCACCCGGATGGCTATCGCAGTCTGTGGGCTTGGAGCTTCGCGCCGAACCCCGGCAGCAGTCGCAGCACGTTGTGAGCACGGTCGAAGTGGACGACTTCGGCCTGCTCCAGGTCGGTCAGCCAGTCCTCCATGGGCCAGAAGCCGTGACGTCGGTGGAAGAGCCGCGCGTTGATGACCAGTTCTCGGACGTGACGCTCCTCGTGCCTGCTGGGAGGGTGGTGCTGGTGGTAGGCGATGGCTCCGCCGACCCAGGCCAGGCGAGCCCCGCGTTCCGCTGCGCGGAGCGCGAAGTCGGTGTCCTCGGCGCCGTAACCCGCGAACTGCTCGCAGAAACCGCCGAAGCGATCCCAGTCATCGCGGGACGTCGCGAAGGACAGCGACCAGAACAGGTCGAACCGCTTGTCGTCCAGCAGGATTCGGCCCGGTTCAGGCGCGGGCCTCCCCACGTGCGGCGCGGCCAAGCGCGCCAGTTCTCCGGGTGGGGGATACCCCTGGGGCGTCGGAGGCGGTAGGTATGCCACGGGGCCGCACAGCAGGGTCGCCGGGGGGACCTCCAGGGCGGCGGTGGTGTAGCGCGACAGCGCCCCGGGGCCGGGTACGCAGTCGACGTCCAGGAAGACCAGGAGTTCGGCGCCGTGCTCGATCGCGGCTCGTGCCCCGGCGTTGCGGGCCGCGGCCAGGGGAAGGCCGCGGCGTCCTGCCGTCATGGAGATCGCCGTGACCTCAGGGGCAGTGGGCACGGGGCGCAACCGCGGCAAGCCCGTCATGCCGACGACGATGTGCAGGTCGACCTCTTCGGCGCTGAGGGCATCGCGTTGCCGCTGAAGATGGGCCTCCCGCCCGGCGGCGATGGTGATGACAGCCGTGCGGGGCCGTCGCGCTGGATCCGTCATCGGTGCCGCACCAGATCGCGCAGCACCGCCGCGGCACGAGCGGCGCCGTCTCCGCGCGACCACGCCGACCAGTCACCGCCGCGTGACCGCGCGCTGGTCAACACCGCCGACCACTGGTGCGGTTGGGGCCAGGTCGTGACCACCTCACCCAGGTCGGCGCGGGCCAGTGCCGCGGCGGTGGCGTGCTGCTCGTCGAAGGGCCGGGGCTGCGGGATGACGACCGCG
>DATMCA010001563.1:0-2060 GCA_035559015.1 Umezawaea sp.
ACGGACGGCTACCCGGGGGGCGCCTGAATGCCGCGACCGCAGCGCGCTCACGAGCGCGCGTTGAGCGGCGCTCGCCGCTCGGCAGGCTAGGTGGGTGTCCGACGCCAGAGATCCTGCAGCGACAGACGACGCCGACAGCGCCGACAACATCGACAAGCTGCTGACAGCCCTGACCACTGAGCATTTCGTCCTGCAATCGGTCCGCGGAGGAATCAGCGGGGAGGCCACCAGCCGGGCCACTCTTTACCTGTCCGCGCTTTCCGCGTCGCTGGTCGCGCTCGGCTTCGTAATCGGGCTCTACGCGACTGAGCGTGGTAGCCGACCTCTGATCGGGGTGGCGGGGATAGTGTCCCAGTCGACGCCGCAGTGCAGCAGCAGGCGGAGCCGGTAGTTGTCGAAGTTGCGGAATCCGTGCCCAACGCGCTTGATCTTCTTGATCAGCAGGTTGATTGCTTCGGTAGGGCCGTTGGACACGCCGGCTGTGTCGAAGTAGGCCAGCAGCTCGGGGCGCCAGGAGTCGATGGTGCGGGCCAGCCGGGCCAGTTCGGGGATGTCAGCGTCGGCGCAGTAGGCCAGCCACCGATAGAGGGCCTGCTCGGCCCGCGGCCGGTCGGGGCAGGCGAAGATCAGCCGCAGATCCTGGGCGGCGACCCAGGTTCGGGCGAGCTGCTCATCTGAGGTGTCCCCGGCGTCCAGCCCGGCCAGCAGCCGGGCCCAGGAGCGCTCGGAGTGGTGCTCGTGGGCGCGGCGCAGCAGCCGGCGGATGCCGTAGAGCGGGTCCTCGCGGCGGCCGCGGTGCCCGGTGTCCTCGCGCTGGATCCGGCGGCGAACCTCATCGACCGCGGCGAACCCGAGCCGCACCACATGAAACGCATCGAGCACCCGCACGGCGTGCGGCAGGGCGGTGCGCAGCGCCGAGGCATAGCCGCGGTAGGGGTCCAGTGCGGCGACGGTGACCGCAGCGCGCCAGCTGGCCTCGCGCCCGCTCATCCACCCGACCAGCGCCGACGCGGTGCGGTCAGCGACCACATCCAGCAGCCGGGCCGGCCGGTCGCGGCGGGTGAGATCCACGATGCCGGTCACGAAGCTGGTCGAACGGGTCGCTGACGCGGCCTGGAATGCGGTCTCGTCCACACCGAGGACCTCGACCCCGGCCAGGCGGCCCGGGTCGTTCACCCGCGGTGCGCCGTGGGCGCGGACCGCGGCCATCGCGGTGCCCCAGCCGACCCCGAACTCGCGGGCCACCGCCGCGACCGAGGCGCCGTCCTCGCCGACCCGACGGCACACCTCGGCGCGGGCCCGCTCGGTCAGCGACGCCCGCGGCAAGATCAGCGGTGACGTCTCGGTCCAGGTCCGCTTCGGGCACAGCTGATGCGGACACCGCCACACCCGCTTGATCCACACCAGGGTCACCGGCCGGCCCGCGGTGGGCAGGTCCCGGATCCAGCACGGGCGTCGGTCATGCAGCTGTGCGACCGCCCCGCACTCCGGGCACCCGACCAGATCCGCGGTCGTCTCAATGGCCTGCTCGAGCTCGCCGTCGTGCTCGGATACCGCCAGCACGACGAACCCCGGCAAGCCCAACATCGCCGCCGCAGCACTACGCTCTCGTTCCACCTGGGGCCTCCATCTCCGTGTCCTTGACACCACGGATCATGAGGCCCAGGGCCCGTTACCGGGCCCAGGCTGAAGATCGTGTTCTAGCAGCGGCTACCACGCTCAGAAACGAAGAGCCGGAAAACGATCTCCACGTCAGCCAGCTCGAAGATCGACTCAACGCTTACTTGCGGATTCGGGTCTGAGCGCGAGCCGCCTCGTGACGATCGCCCAGATCGAGGGGCGGGTCCGCGCCGCAGGGAGCGAGTTCGTGCTGGCCTGCGACATGCGCTTCGCCGCGCGAGAGTCAGCGATTTTCAGCCAGTTCGAGCCCGCGTTCGGGCTGCTCCCCGGTGGCGGCGCCGCCCAACACCTCGCACGTCTGATGGGCCGCGCTCGAGCGCTGGAGGTCATGTTGAGCGCGCAGGACTACGACGCGGAGCTGGCGGAGCGGTACGGCTGGA
>DATMCA010001564.1:0-3830 GCA_035559015.1 Umezawaea sp.
ATCAGCGCGCGCAGCGCGGCGGCGATCTGGACCGGCCAGATGGCGTCGGGGTAGACCTGCGCGGCGTCGGCGAGATCGCGCAGCAGGTGGGCGGTACAGAGTTGGTGGACCAGGGTGCCGAGCGCGGCGGAGGTTGGGTCGGACCGGGGCGCCCTGCCGGGATTGCTCCCGGTGGGTTTCCCCGGCCCGCCCGCCGCACCCGGCGTGCGAATTACTCCGCACCGGGCGCTCCACGTGTCTTGCCCACTGGTCAGGCGCCGGTGGCGGCGGCTGCCGGTGTCGGGGTCCACGGGGTCGGGATGTTGCTGCCGCGATGGCGGTAGCGGGTCACCGCGACGCTGGACGCGCCGGTGAACACGACCCCGTTGTGGGCGAATCTCCACCCCGTGTCGCAGAAGCGACGGCGGAGTTCTTTCATCGACAGCCCGGTTCTGCCCGCGTGCTTGGCGCGTGTCCAGCGCATCAGCCTGCCCCAGGTGAACTGGTCGATCGTGCTGAACACGTCCTTGGACACCCCGTGCCGGAAGTAGTTCGCCCATCCCGCCAGCGACCTGTTCAGGCTACGGATCACCTGGTCTAGGCTCATATGGCGGGTTGACCTGCGCGTTTTGGTCTTCACCTTGTCCTTGATCGACGCGATGGCCTTCTTGGACGGTGTGGTGTAGACGTGATACTTCGACGTCCCTCGCTTGCGCATCCTGCGGATGTCGAAGCCGAGGAAGGTGAAGCCCTCGTCGATGTGGACCACCTGGGTCTTCTCCGGTGCCAGCCGCAGCCCCAGGGGTGCGAGCACGGCTGACACCTCCTCGCGCAGGGCCTCGGCATGGTGTCGGTCGCCCGCTACCATGAGGACGAAATCGTCGCAATAGCGGACGAGTCGCCAGTTTCCGTGGCCGTTCTTCTTGCGCTTTTCCCGCTGCCACCTCGTGCCCATCGTCTGTTGCCATTGCTGGTCGAAATGGTCGTCCAGCGCCGACAGGGCGATGTTGGCGAGCAGCGGTGAGAGAATTCCGCCTTGAGGTGTTCCAGTCAGTGACTCTTCCCTGCCTCCGAGCTCGGTGAAGATCCCGGATTTCAGGAACGCCTTGACCAGTGAGCAGACATGTTTGTCCTTGATCCTCGCCCGGAAGCGATCCATCAGCGCCGTATGTGAAATCTCATCGAAACAGGCTTTGATGTCACATTCCAGCACCCACTCGTACCTGTTGGTGCTGAAGATGTGGATCTCGGAGATCGCGTCTTGTGCTCGCCGGTTGGGGCGGAAACCGTATGAGGACGGCTTGAAGTCCGCCTCAAAGATGGGTTCGAGCACGAGTTTCAGGCTTGCCTGAACCACTCGGTCGGCGATAGTTGGTATACCGAGGCGCCGGAGTTTTCCATTCGCTTTCGGTATCATCACTTGTCGTACTTCGACCGGCCGGAACTCGCCCGATTTCAGCGAGTTCCGGGTCTGGCTCAGGAAGGCCTCGACCCCGATCCCGGTCTCGATCTGGGCCGCGGTGGCCTTGTCGATCCCTGGAGTCTTGGCGCCCTTGTTGGTGGACACGCGTTCCCACGCGGCCATCAGGAACGCCGGGTCGTAGACGAGGTTGTGCAGGTCACCGAACCGGCGGCCCGGTTCTTGGGTCGCCCAGTGGTGCAACTTGGTCTGCATCCTCCGTACCGTGAAGTAGGCCGAATTAGGATCCGGCCAGTTCACGGCGCCGGTATTCACCGGCGCATCTTCGGACATTACTTTCTCTCCTTGTCTGACACGCTGTCGCCCTTCCCCATGTTCGCGGCTCTCCCGCGCTCGGAGTACTACGGCGACTCCGCCCCGCCCGCGTCTTCGGCTGGCATCGCACCTATCCGCCACCTTTCACCTTTGGTCGAGGCGCGGCGATGGAACGTACGCGGACGGTTCCCACGTTCCCTGCTGTCCGGTTGACGGGTTAGGCATCCGGCTCTACCCCTGCGGTATCGCCATGGTTACTGTCGTAGACAATTCGCCATGGCCTCCAAGCCCAGACTACGAAGACCCTGCTTGAAGTTCCCCGCCGCCGTTCGCAAGGGAGACGGGTGCGCACCGCGATCCAGCCCGAATCCACCGGGTTAGAGCTGGCACCAGATCAAGAGGCGTAACAACACCGGTTTCTCGCGTATACCTTCCCGTCTCGCTCACCGCGCCCGACCCATCCGGTAGTTCTGAACCGACGCGACTTTGTCGAGGCTGCTCCTACCCTCCCCGGCGATCCCCGGATCAGGCTGCCTCCAGCTTTTCCTCGTCGCTACGACGACGAACGAATGGACGGTCTCTCACCTCCATCGGAAAACAACAGCAGCAGCGCCTCGTGGCGCACTCGTAGAGCTGGTAGCGGTCGTGCACCAGGACCGACCCGGTGAGCTCGGCGAGGACGAAGGCCTTGAAGGTGTCCAGGTCGCGGTCACCGAGCAGATAGTGCGTGTAGAGCTCGGTGCACGCGACCAGCAGGTACTTCTCGGCCTTCTTCCGGCCCGGCTTGGGCCTCTTCGGCCCGACCCGCAGCGGGGTCTCATCAGCGCACACGGCGTGGGCCAAGGTGATCAGGCCACGGATCCGCTTGTCCACCTCGACCAGCAGCCCGGCGGCGCGGGTGAGCATACCGTGCACGAACCCCGCACTTGGGCTGGCGCCGGTCAGCGACTCCAGCAGCTCGACACAGCGCTGGACCGGGATGAACTGCACCACCATCAAGTACACGGCGAAGACCTGCAGATTCGGGCCGTACCCGACGAGCCCGGCGCGGGCCCCCTCCGGGCGCCTCGCGGTGTGCACCGCGCCGCAGCCGCAACGCACCGCATGCTGGTCATACTGGATGATCGTGACGCTCACCTGCGGGATCTCATGCTGCTGGTAGCGATCCACCACCCCCAGGTCGATGGCGTCCGCCAGATCGTGACCGCACCCGCAGCGCCCCTGCGGGAACCGATCCTGCTGGTCATCGGGCCGGTCCACCCAGGCGAGGTTGGCCCCCGGCGCTCCCGGCTGCTTGCCTTTGGGCCGCTTCGGACCACCACGGCGGCGCCGTGCCGGCGGCGGCGTCCGGCCCGGATCGTCATCGCGCGAGGGCGGCATGGAGGAGTTGCCCGAGTTGCGGGACAGCAGATGCTCAACCCGGGCCAGCTTCGCGGCCAGCTCCTCGTTCAACGCCCTCAGCGCGGCGATCTGCGTGGCCTGCTCACCGACGAGCGCGAGCAGCTGCTCGCGCGACATCTCCGCCGGCTCGAGCACCCAAAGATCACACTACGGCCGGGCCGCCGCCTCCGTGACCAACACGCCAAGATCGAAGGATTCGACTCGGCACCGGGTCGCGGGTCAGGCGCCGCGCGCGGCATCCGTGCCAGTCGCCGCGGCGGCCAGAGCAGCCTCGCTGATCCGCCAGCTTTCATACCCCCGCTCGTCGTCGACCAGCGGTTCGAGCAAGCCGGCCCGTTTCAGACGCTCGGCCGCCGCCTCGACCGCATCCCGCGACAGCGACGTCTCCCGCACCAGACCGAACGGCGTCACGTACGGCGTCGACCCCGCCCGCTCCTCCACCGGCAACCTCAGCTTCGACGTCCTCGCCGCGACCACGCCGAACACGTACAACGCCTCCGGATCAGCCAGCGCCTCGATCACAGCACGAGCGTCGTTGATGGCCATCCGATCACCGTAGCCACGACCCACGTCGACCGACCGCCCCGGCCACAGTCACGAATCAGCCAACATCACACCCACACATGCTGATGAAGGGCTGAATGTTTGCATCTGCGGCTGTCGACCGCGGTGTCGGTGACGAGCTTCACTGGGTGCCGCATGCGCGAGCTCGCCG
>DATMCA010001565.1:0-3977 GCA_035559015.1 Umezawaea sp.
GCGCCGAGTGGGTGCACCTCGTCGACCTCGACGCCGCCTTCGGCCGCGGCAGCAACCGCGAGCTGCTGGCGCGGGTCGTCGGCGAGCTCGACGTGAACGTCGAGCTGTCCGGTGGCATCCGCGACGACGAGTCGCTGGCCGCCGCGCTGTCGACCGGCTGTGCCAGGGTCAACCTGGGCACCGCCGCGATCGAGAACCCGGAGTGGTGCGCGAAGGTCGTCTCCGAGCACGGCGAGAAGATCGCCGTCGGCCTGGACCTGCGGATCACCGAGCGCGGCCACCGCGTGTCCGGTCGCGGCTGGACCACCGACGGCGGCGACCTGTGGGAGGTGCTGGAGCGGCTGGACCGCGACGGCTGCGCCCGCTACGTCGTCACCGACGTCGGCCGCGACGGCATGCTCCAGGGCCCGAACATCGAGCTGCTGCGCGAGGTCTGCGCCCGCACCGACGCGCCGGTCATCGCCTCCGGCGGGGTGTCCAGTGTGGACGACCTGGTCGCGCTCGCCTCGCTGTCCCGCGACGGCGTCGAGGGCACGATCATCGGCAAGGCCCTGTACGCGGGCAAGTTCACCCTGCCCGAAGCCCTCGCCGCGGTGCGCGCCTCCGCCGAGATCTAGCCCCGCGTCCGTCCGCCACGGGAAACCGCAGACCGATCGGTAGTTGTCATCCCGTGGGATGGTCCTCGACCATCCCACGGGATGTTGTCCGGTGAGCGGCGCCCTCGCAACGGTGTGGGGCATGCCTTTCCCCACCTCCGCGGTCCTCGCCGTCGCGTTCGTCGCGGCCGCCGCAGACCCCCTGCTGCCGTCGCTGGGCAACGCCGGCTACGACGCCACCTCCTACGACCTGTCCTACGACTTCCGGCCGAGCACGCCGCTGATGGTGGGCACGTCCACCATGACCGCCACGGCCTCCGACCGCCTGTCCCGCCTGGAACTGGACTTCGACGGCGGTTCCGTCGCCGAGGTGCGGGTGAACGGGCGCCGCGCCGAGCACCGCCTCGACGCCGGGAAGCTCTACGTCACGCCGGCGGAACCGTTGCCGCGCGGCACCTTCCGCGTCCTCGTCCGCTTCACCGTCGACCGGAACGCCAAGGTCCCGTCGCCGGTCGACGACACCGCGGGCTGGTCGAACTCCGCCGACGGCGGCTTCGCCTGGTTCGGCCAACCCGACCGGGCCCACCTGTTCTTCCCCTGCAACGACGACCTCGCCGACAAGGCGCTGGTCAGCTACCGCGTGACCGTGCCGGACGGGTGGACCGCCATCGCCAACGGCACCCTCCGCGGCCATCGCGGCTCGACGTTCCTCTACGCCTCGGACCACCCGATGGCGCCCCAGCTCGCGCAGTTGGCGGTGGGGAAGTTCGACGTCGTCACCGGTGTCGGACCGCACGGCCTCCCGTTGCGCAGCGCCGTTCCCACGGGCACGTCGAAGGACGCGGTCGCCCGGCTGCCGGAACACCTGACGTGGCTGGAGGAGCGCGTCGGCAGGCGCTACCCGTTCGACTCGCTGGGCCTGCTCGGCACCGCGGGCAGCACGCCGATGCAGACGTTCGCGCTGGAAACCCAGGCGCTGCCGGTGTTCCCGGTGCACACGCTCACCGATCCGGCGCACGCGAACGTCGTCGTGCACGAATTGGCGCACCAGTGGTTCGGCGACTCGGTGGGCGCGGCGACGTGGAGCGACCTGTGGCTCAGCGAGGGGTTCGCCACCTACTTCGACCACCTGTGGACGGAGGAGCACGGCGGCGCGACCGTGGCGGCCGAGCTGGAGGGCGTGTACGGCATGGACCAGCAGGTGCGGGACTCGGGCGTGTTCCCCGGCAGGCCCGGCGATCCGGCGATCATGTTCGGGCTGGCCCGGTTCTCCGGTCCGCTCGTGGTCTACGCGCTGCGGGAAGAGGTGGGGGAGGAGGCGTTCGGCCGGATCGTCCGCACGTACCTGGACCGGTACCGCGACGGCAGCGCGACCAGCGCCGACTTCACCGCCGTGGCCGTGTCGGTGGCCGGTTCGGGGCTGAAGGGGTTCCTCGACGCCTGGCTGTACGGCCCGACCACCCCGCCGATGCCCGGCCACCCGGAGTGGAAGGCGGGGGTGAGATGACCGACTGCTCAGGCTCCGGCAGGCGTCCGGTGCTGCGCGCGGCTGATGGCCGCGTTGATCTCCCCGACGATGTGGACCTCAGCCGCCTGGCGCTCGACGCCGGTCCCGGCCAGCACCTCGGCGGCCGTCCCCGCGTCCTCGGCCAGCAGACCCAGCAGCAGGTGTTCGGTCCCGACGAAGTTGTGCCCGAGCCGTAGCGCCTCCCGCACCGCGAGTTCCAGCGCCTTCTTGCAGTGCGTGGTGAACGGCTGCTGCTCCGGCGGCTGCCTGCTGACCTTGTCCAGCTTCAGCAGCAGGGTCATCCGCGTGGTGCCCTCGGAGGCTTCCAGGTGGTGGATCGTCTTGGCGCCCAGCCCGTGCGACTCGTCGAGCAGGCCGAGCAGCAGGTGCTCGGTCCCGATGGTCTCGCTGAACCGGGCGTGGTGGCGGGCCAGCCGCACCACCCGCCGCGCCCGTTCCGTGTACCGGTCGAACGACGGCTTCGAGAGCGCCTCGACCTCGGGCGACTCCCTTGGCACGAACCGCTTCTGCGCCGCCTGCTTGCTCACGCCCAGGCTCTCGCCGATGTCCGTCCACGAGGCCCCCGACCGCCGCGCCTCGTCCACGAAGTGCCCGATCAGGTGATCGCCCAGCTCGTTGAGCTGACGGCTGAGCAGAACGGCGGCCGTCAACCGGTCGAGCACCGCCGTGTGCTCGGCCGCGACCGTGACGATGAGGTCCGTGAGTTGAACCGGTGCCGTGAGCATGCGTCAACTCTAGGTTGACGACCTGGCGACCGTCAATCTTAGGTTGACGCGACGATGGAAATCCCGATCGACCCGCCACTTCCACGCCTGAGCTTGCTGCCCAGGAGCGTCAACCTGCCGACGACGCCGTACTTCTTGGCGATCAACCCGCGGATCCGATCGGTCCCGACCTGGTCCAGCAGCGCCGCGCGCGCCTCCACCGACTCCCCGGTCGGCTTGCCCTTGATGTCGCACGGCCCGACGAGCACCTTCCCGTCCCGCCGGATCCGCTTCACCTTGCCGCTGTCGGTCGCCGACCACGCCGCCAACCCATCCCCGTCCCGCACCACCCACACCGGCGTCGCCACCGCCCGCCCGTCCTTGCGGAACGTCGTCAACAACAGGTACTTGCCCTCACCGAGTTCACTGATCACCCGTTCGACTTTAGTGTCGTTCCGCCCATCGCGACCCCCTGGAACGAGAAGAGCGGCCCGTCGACCAGGTGGTCGACGGGCCGCTCGGGGCGAACGGCTCAGCCGCCCAGCATGTCCGTGCCCAGTTCCTTCATCTTGTTCGACATCTCCACGCACTGGGGCGCCTTGGCGAAGGCGTCCTTCAGCGCGGGGTCCTCCGACAGCTTCTTGATCTGCGTCTGGAGCGCGGTCTGGTCGGCCCCGTCGCCCAGCTTGCCGACCTGGTCGGTGAAGTCGGGCGCGGCCGGGTCGAGCTTGGCGAGGTCCTCCTTGGTCTTGGCGAGGGTCTTGCCGTTGTCGGTGAAGAACTTGACCAGTTCGTCGTGCAGGGCCTGGGTCTCCTTGCTGGGCGGGCCCAGTTCGCTGAGCTTCTTGGCCGTGCTGGTCATGCTCTCGCCCGAGGTGGTCGCGAACTTCATCAGCGCGTCCTTCTGCGCCGCCGGGTCCGGCGTCGGCTGGAACGCGACCTTCAGCACCTCGACCAGGGCCTCCATGGTCGGCGAGACGCCTTCGCAGAACGTGCCGGTCCACGCGACCGGGTCGGAGTTCTTCGCGGCGGCCGCGGCCGGGTAGGTCGTGCTGGTCGTGGAACTCCCCGCGGCGTTGTTCGCCGCGGGGGTGGAACAGGCCGAGACGGCCAGAACTGCTCCCGCGAGCACGCCGAACAGGGCCATGC
>DATMCA010001566.1:0-2441 GCA_035559015.1 Umezawaea sp.
ACCTGCGCGACCGCTCCGTCGATCTACGTCGACGTCCCCGCGTTCCGCTCCTGGATCAGCGGGTACGCCGGCACCGTCTAGCCGCTTCGGCCTGACGTCACATGGTTGACCGCCTCCGGGGATGGATACCCGGAGGCGGTCAACCTTTGCCGTGGGCCACTCGTCTTGCCCACGACAAGGCGATTCGAGGAGTGGTGGATGCGCGTCCTTCTGGTTCTGGCAACGGCTTTGTTGGCTTCGGCGTGCGCTCAGCAGGCACCCTTCACCGCACCGGGGGCCACCACGGCGAGCACGACCACCGAGGCCGCGCCTCCCCCGCAACCCGCCCCGCCGCGCGCACCCGTGAACCCCTGCACCGTCACCGACGGCGCCTGCGTCCGGCTGTCCACGTCGGAGAGCTGGCTCGTGGTCGGCGGTGCGGTGACCTACGGTCCGGTGCCGTCCGCGTTCGGCATGGCGGGCCACGAGACCCCGACCGGTGACTTCCAGGTGCTGTACAAGGTCCGCTTCGACCACAGCGTCGCCTACGACCAGCCGATGCCGTACTCCGTCTACTTCCGCAACGACGGCATCGCCTTCCACCAGGGCGATCTGGCCCCCGCGTCGTCGCACGGCTGCGTCCACCTGTCCGAGGAGGCCGCGGCGACGTTCTTCGACTTCCTCCAGCCGGGTACGGCGGTCCAAGTCGTCGCCTAGGCGAACCCCATTCGTTACCGCCGGTGGGCAACCATGATCGGGTGACAGGCGTCTCACCTCCTGACACGACGATCAGGGGGTCCGGAGATGCGCGTTCTTCTCGTACTGGCAACGGCATTGCTCGTCACCGCGGGTTGTGCGCGCGGTGAGCAGATCGAGGCGGCGGCGCCGACCACCGGGGTCTCGACGTCCACTTCGGCTCCCTCCTCGGAGTCCGCCGCGCCGGCTCCGTCGTCCTCCGAGCCCGCTCCCCCGGCTCCGGCCCCGTCCTCCTCCGAGGTCCCGCCGCCCGCGCCGTCCACGTCGTCGGAGGCCCCGCCCCCGCCGCAGCCCGCGCCGCCGCCCCCGCCCGTCCAGGTCGAGGGAACTCCCTGCGACATCACCAACGGCGCCTGCGTGGAACTGTCGAGCCAGCAGACGTGGCTCATCAGCAACGGTGTGGTGACCTACGGCCCGGTCCCGATCACGTCGGGCCGTCCGGGCTACGAGACGCCCACGGGCTACTTCCCCGTGCTGCACAAGGTCCGGCACGAGGTCAGCCGCCCGTACAACAACGCGCCCATGCCGTACTCGGTGTACTTCACCAGCTACGGCATCGCCTTCCACGAGGGCAGCCTGGTGGACCCGTCGCACGGTTGCGTCCACCTGTCCCAGGAAGCCGCCGCGACCTACTTCGACTTCCTCCAGTCCGGACAACAGGTCCAGGTCACGCCCTGATCCGCTGTCGCGGCAACCGTTCGCGCGGCCGTGCTCGACGGGCTTCACGCCGGGCGATCCGGTCGAGGTGGTTGGATGATCCATTCCGTGGGTACCCGACGGAATGAGGGGTGATTCGAGATGAAGACTCTCGGCACTGTTATCGCATCACTGGCCATGGCTATCGGCTTCGCGATCCCCGCGCAAGCGGCAGCCTCCGACTATCCCTGCACCATCGCAGAGGGCGCTTGTCTTCGACTGTCCACCAATGAGGCCTGGCTCGTCTACCACGGCTCCGTCAGCTACGGTCCCGTTCCCGTGACGCACGGCAGGCCCGGCTACGAAACCCCGACCGGCACGTTCCCCGTGCTGCGCAAGGTCCGCGACGACTGGAGCGTCCCCTACAACGCCCCGATGCCGTACTCGACGTACTTCACGTCGGACGGCATCGCCTTCCACGAGGGCAGCCTGACCGTTCCGTCGCACGGCTGCGTCCACCTGTCGAACGAGGCGGCCATCGTCTTCTTCGACAACCTGCTCGTCGGCGAAGAGGTCCAGGTAGTCCCGTAACCGCTCCACCCGAACGTGGACGAGCGAACCGCCCGCTCGTCCACTACCTCGGCCACGGCAGGATCCCCACCTCACGCCGCCACACCGCGTCGCACACCGCGCACGTCGGCCAGCAGTTCTTGGGCCGCCACGGATCGCGCGGCGGCTCCACCGGGTCCCCGCACAACGTCTGCCCTGCCTCGCCCGCCCCCAAGGACGCCGACACCGCGTGACGGCGCCCGCAGTGGGGCAACCACTTGAACGTCATGGTGTGCACGCTGATCGTTGGAAGGGCTCCAAGGAGCCCCCTGTTCGGGCGAACTCCTGCCCTGCCGCACCGGGAACGCGCTTGCCCGGTCCTACCGTCGTTCCTCATGCCACGGAGACTGTCGACGGTGCGGGGCCGCGAACTGGGCGAGGGCCTGCGTTCCGCGGTGGGCGTCGCCCGGTTGAACGGCCGGGAACTGGCCGGCCTGCTCGGCTGGGACCCCGCCAAGCTC
>DATMCA010001567.1:0-2010 GCA_035559015.1 Umezawaea sp.
GCCGGCGTCGATCGAGCAGGTGCAGAAGAGGTACGACACCAGGGCGGGCACCATCGACCTCGACCTGACCGCGCTGCCCACCTCGGGCACCGTGGAGACCGAGGTCTACGCGGGCGTCGGCACCGTCCAGGTGACCGTGCCGAAGAACGCCGACGTGGACGTGCGCTGCGAGACCGAGGTCGGGTCCGTGCAGTGCCTCGGCAAGCAGAGCGACGGGCGGGCGCCCGCGTTCGAGTTCACCTCCGAGGGTGAGGACAACCGCGACGGAGGGCTCAAGATCGTGCTCAACGCGCACGCCGGACTGGGAGAGGTCGTGGTCGACCGTGGCTGACCGGGAAGTGGAGTCGCGCGGCGGCTTCGACGTGGTGGCGCTCGTGTTCGGGCTCGGGGCCGCGCTGGTGTCGGTGTTCGTGCTGACCGGCGGGAACAACTGGCCCGACTTCTTCGACCTGCGGTGGGTGATCGCCGGTGGGGCGATCGTCGTCGGGCTGGCCCTGCTGGCCGGCTCGGTGCTCCGCCAGCGGCGCTAGGACTCCCACCACTCACGCCGAAGGCCGTGACCCCTCGGGGTCACGGCCTTCGTGGTGTTCAGGGGACTCCTACTCCCACTCGATGGTGCCCGGCGGCTTGCTCGTCACGTCGAGCACGACCCGGTTGACGTCCGCCACCTCGTTGGTGATGCGCGTGGAGATCCGCTCCAGCACCTCGTACGGCAGGCGCGTCCAGTCCGCGGTCATGGCGTCCTCGCTGGACACCGGCCGCAGGACGATCGGGTGGCCGTAGGTGCGGCCGTCGCCCTGGACGCCGACGCTGCGCACGTCCGCGAGCAGCACGACCGGGCACTGCCAGATCGTCCGGTCCAGACCGGCGGAGGTCAGCTCCTCGCGGGCGATGGCGTCGGCCTGGCGCAGGATCTCCAGGCGCGGACCGGTCACCTCGCCGATGATCCGGATGCCGAGGCCGGGACCGGGGAACGGCTGGCGCTGCACGATGACCTCGGGCAGGCCCAGCTCCGTGCCGACCCGGCGGACCTCGTCCTTGAACAGCGCGCGCAACGGCTCCACGAGCTTGAACTGGAGGTCGTCCGGCAGGCCGCCGACGTTGTGGTGGCTCTTGATGTTCGCCGCGCCGGTGCCGCCGCCGGACTCGACGACGTCCGGGTAGAGCGTGCCCTGCACCAGGAAGTCGTAGTCGCCGTCGGCCTGGAGGTCGCGCGCCGCCTGCTCGAACGCGCGGATGAACTCGCGGCCGATGACCTTGCGCTTCTGCTCCGGGTCCGTGACGCCCTTCAGGGCTTCCAGGAACCGCTCGCGCTCGTCCACGGTCACCAGCTTCACGCCGGTCGCGGCCACGAAGTCGCGCTCGACCTGCGTCCGCTCCCCCGCGCGCAGCAAGCCGTGGTCGACGAACACGCAGGTCAGCCGGTCACCGATGGCACGCTGCACCATGGCCGCCGCGACCGCGGAGTCGACGCCGCCGGACAGGCCGCAGATGGCCTTGCCGTCACCGATCTGCTCGCGGATCCGCTCGACCTGCTCGTCCACGATCGACGAGGTCGTCCACTGCGGCTTCACGCCCGCGATCTCGTGCAGGAACCGGCGCAGCACCTCCTGGCCGTGCGGCGAGTGGCCGACCTCCGGGTGGTACTGGACGCCGGCGAACTTCCGCGCGGTGTCCTCGAACGCGGCGACGGGCGCGCCGTCGCTGGTGGCCGTGACGGTGAAGCCCTCCGGGGCCTTCGTCACGCAGTCGCCGTGGCTCATCCAAACCGGGTGGTGGCCGGGCAGGTCGTCGTGCAGCTTGCCGCCGCCCTCCGTCACGCCCAGCTCGGTGCGGCCGTACTCGCGGGTGCCGGTGTGCTCGGCGGTGCCGCCCAGCGCCACGGCCATCGCCTGGAAGCCGTAGCAGATGCCGAACACGGGCACGCCCGCCTCGAACAGCTCCGGGTCGACCTGCGGAGCGCCCTCCTCGTAGATGCTGGAGGGGCCGCCGGACAGGACGATCGCGAGC
>DATMCA010001568.1:0-2698 GCA_035559015.1 Umezawaea sp.
TTGGCCGTGGGCCTCGGATGCCGTCTGGTGGACGGGTTCGTGCGGGTCGACGCCACCGGCGCGACGACCGTTCCCGGTGTTTACGCGGCGGGGGAGATCACCGGCATCGGTGGAGCGGACCTCTCCGCCGCCGAAGGCGCGGTCGCGGGAGCGGCGGCGGCTCGGGCGCCGAACCCGCCGCTGCCGGCGTTGCGCGAGGTTCGGCGGGGCAGGCGGTTCGCCGCCGCGCTGGCCGCCGCGCACCCCGTGCCGGCAGGCCGCCACGGCTGGCTCACGCCCGACACGCTGGTCTGCCGGTGCGAGGAGGTCACCTTGCGCGACCTGGACGCCGCGCTCGACCTCGGCGCCGCCGACGGCCGCACCCTCAAGCTGGCCTGCCGCGCCGGACTGGGGTTCTGCCAGGGCCGGGTGTGCGGTCGCGAGGTCGCCGACCTGGCCGCCGCCCGGCTCGGGCACCCGCTGCCCGACGCCGACGCGTTCCACCGCCGACCGTTCGCCACGCCGCTGCGGCTGGGCGAACTGGCCCAGCACCCCGAGGAGGACCCGTGACCGAACGTCTCGACGGCGTGATCGTGGCGACCGCGCTGCCCTACGCCGAGGACCCGAGCGCGCCCGCCGGACTGCGGCCGGACCTGGACCGCTACGCGGAGCACTGCCGGTGGGTGGTGGACAACGGCTGCCGCGGTGTCGGCCCGAACGGCTCGCTGGGGGAGTACTCGTCGCTCACCGACGCCGAACGCCGTTCGGTCGTGCGGACCGCGGTGGCGGCCGTCGGCGCGGACGCCGTGGTGGTGGTCGGCGTGCACGGACCCGGTTCGCACCAGGCCCGGCACTGGGCCGAACTGGCCGCGGAGGACGGCGCGGACGGCGTGCTGTGCCTGCCGCCGACGATGTACCGCGCCAACCCGCGCGAGGTCGTCGCCCACTTCACCGAGGTGGCGGCGGTCGGCCTGCCGGTGATGGTCTACAACAACCCGTTCGACACCAAGGTCGACCTCACCCCCGACCTGCTCGCCGAGATCGCCGCCATCGACAACGTGGTGGCGGTGAAGGAGTTCTCCGGCGACGTGCGGCGGGTGCTGGAGATCCGCGAACGCGCGCCGGGCCTGACCGTCGTCGCGGGCGCGGACGACGTGGTGCTGGAGTCGTTGCTGATGGGGGCGACGGGGTGGTTCGCCGGGTTCCCCAACGTGTTCCCGGCCGAGTCGGCCCGGCTGTACGAGCTGGCGCGCGCCGGGAAGGTGGACGAGGCGCGGGCGCTGTACGAACCGCTGGTGGCGGCGTTCCGCTGGGACTCGCGCACGGAGTTCGTGCAGGCCATCAAGCGCGGAATGGACGCGGCCGGGCGCTTCGGCGGCCCGTGCAGGCCGCCGCGCGGACCGCTGTCGGACGCCCAGCTGGAGGTGCTCGACGCGGACCTGCGCCGGGCGTTCGACCACCTGAAGGGGGCGTGACGTGCGCTCGATCCGCTGCCTGACCGCCGTCGACTCGCACACCGAGGGCATGCCCACCAGGGTGATCACCGGCGGGATCGGCGTGATCCCCGGCGACACGATGGCGGCGCGGCGGCTGCACTTCCTCCAGCACCTCGACCACCTGCGCGAGTTCCTGGTCAACGAGCCACGCGGCCACCCCGCGATGAGCGGCGCGATCCTCCAGCCGCCGACCCGCCCGGACGCCGACTGGGGCGTCCTGTACATCGAGGTGTCCGGGTGCCTGCCGATGTGCGGGCACGGCACGATCGGCGTGGCGACGGTCCTGGTGGAGACCGGCATGGTGACCGTCACCGAACCGGAGACCGTGGTCCGCCTGGACACCCCGGCGGGGCTCGTCGAGGCGCGGGTGGCCGTGCGCGACGGTCGGGCCGAGTCGGTGACCATCGAGAACGTGCCGTCGTTCGCGGCCGGGCTGGACGCGACCGTGGACGTGCCCGGACTGGGGACCGTCCGCTACGACATGGCCTACGGCGGCAACTTCTACGCGATCCTGCCGCTGGCCGACCTCGGGATCCCGTTCGACCGCGCGTTCAAGGACCGCATCCTCACCGCCGGGCTGGACATCATGGCCGCGATCGACGCGACCGACCGACCCGTGCACCCGGCCGACCCGGCGATCTCGGGCTGCAAGCACGTCCAGTTCACCGCGCCCGGCGTGAACGGCAGCGACTCGCGCAACGCGATGGCCATCCACCCCGGCTGGTTCGACCGCTCCCCGTGCGGCACCGGCACCTCGGCCCGCCTCGCCCAGCTCCACGCGCGGGGCGAACTGGACCTCGGCGTCGACTACGTCAACGAGTCCCTGCTGGGCACCAGGTTCACCGGCAGGCTCGTGCGCGAGGGCGACGACGGCACCGTCATCCCCACCGTGACCGGCCGCGCGTGGATCACCGGCACCGCCCAGTACCTGCTCGACCCGACCGACCCGTTCCCCGCGGGCTTCGTGCTCTGAGCGTGGAACGACCTGGAACGGGGTGGAACGCCGAGAGGGGTGAGGGTAGGGGGAGGGGAACCCATGGTGGTGAGCGAACCGGTGTCGCGGGCGGTGCGGTTGGTGTTCGAGTACGAGGGGCGTGAGGTGTGGTTGCGGTCGAGTGAGTCGGTCGACGCGCCGGTGCCGGCGACCGACCTGCTCGACGACCAGCTCGGCGTGTGGGTCGAGGTGCGGGACGTGGACGGTCGCGCGTTGCACCGGCGGGTCC
>DATMCA010001569.1:0-2517 GCA_035559015.1 Umezawaea sp.
TACGCGGTCCCCGAGGTGAGCGGAAGCGGCGTTCGCTCCGATCAATGCAGCGCTACCGTTTATCCACGGCTGCTCCGCCCCGCGGTGGCCGATCGGCCCGCGACAGCTCGCCCTGCGGGTGGGCCGGGTGCGAGTGCGGCCGGTGATCGAGGACATGGCCGAGTTCCACCGGGCCGCGATACTGCGTCGACGAGTCGACGAGCTGAAACAATCCCGGTCCGGGCCTGGCGGGCGGGAAGGCGCCGCGACGTGCGCCGCGAGGGCGCCCGCATCCACACTTCCTCAACCCTCCGCGGGCGCGGAGCCGGATTGTCAACGGCAGCAGTGTCGTCGTCCAAGCATCACCGGCGGTGCCGACCGCTGATGGCGCCGCGCGAGAGATTCCGGCTCGCGCGGTGTCATCAGCCCACGGAAATCGTTAGGTTATCCGGCTCTTCCGGATTTAGAGTGCGAGTGCTCCGCAGTGCAACAGGGAGCGGATGCGGTAGTTGGTCAGGTTGCGGAAGCCCAGGGCGTTGCGGCGCAGTGCTTCGAGGCGGCCGTTGATGGCCTCGGTCGGTCCGTTCGAGGCGCGGTGGGTGAAGTAGGCCAGGACGTCGTCGCGGCGCCGGTAGAGGGTTCGCCCGAGGGTGGCCAGTTCGTCGAGCCCGGCCGGGACCGCCGCGCGCAAGCTATCGATCACGCGGGTGAGCAGGGTCTTGCCCTCGCGTGGATCGGGGTGGGCGTAGGCGGTGATGATCTGCTGGTAGACCAGCCAGGTGACCTCGACCGGGGCGTGTGCGTCCTCGGCGAACACCGCCTCGAGGCGAGTCTTCTGGCGTGCGGTGAGCAGCGCGGTACGGGTGCGCAGGGTGCGGCGGGCCCGGTAGAGCGGATCACCGGCCCGGCCGCGGTGGCCGAGGGTGTCCTGTTGAACGCGCTGTCGACATAGGTCGAGCTTGGCCCCGGCCAGGGCGACGACATGGAAGGGGTCCATGACGGTGACCGCATCGGGAACAGCGCTGGTCGCGGCGTTCTTGTAGCCGCCGAACCGTCCATGGCCACGATCTGGATCTGGGCGCGGAAGGCGGGGGTGCGTTCGGCGAGCCAGCCGGCCAGCGCGGCGGCCGAGCGGCCGGGCACCAGGTCCACCAGCCGCGCCCGGCCTGTCTGCTCGACAACGGGGGTGAGGTCGACGATGACGGTGACGTAGCCGTCACCGGCGGCATGGCGGGTATGGGCCCAGCGGTGCTCATCGACCCCGATCACCCGCACATCATCGAGGCGGGCCGGCCCGGCGGCGGCGAGCAGTTCGGTGGTGCCCGCCACGGCGATCGTGTTGATCGTGTCCCAGGATCGGCCCAGCTCCCGGGCCACCGCAGCCACGGTGGCCCGGTCGACGACCAGACGCCTCAGCACGTACCGGGCGCACCGACGAGTGGTCGTCGCCCCCGCCCGCGCCAGCAGGGCCGTGTCCTGGGAGAAGATCACCCGCTCGCAGCCGGACCGCGGGCAACGGTAGCGCGGGACCCGCACCCGCAGCTGCAGCGGATGCCCGGCGACCGGCAGGTCGGTCAGCCGCCGCTCGACGCTGTCGCGGTAGGTCCCGACCGACCCGCAGCCCGGACAACGCTGCGGACCCCGGCCGACCAGCTCGCACCACACCACCGTCGTCTCGCCGTTCACAGCGGCGCCGGTGATCGTGACCCCGAGTTCGACGGTACGGACGATCGTGTCGGCCAGGATCGACGCGGGCGAGAACGTAGGCTGCGACACAGGGCCCCCGGGGGTTGCTGATCATGGCATAGGAACCTGCATCATCAGCCACCCGGGGCCCGTCTCAACGCATCGACACGACCTCACCTCGGCGTGCCATCACCCGCTCACCTGCACTCCAATTCCGGAAGAGCCCGATAACTGGGCATCCGAATGTCGTTCTGATCCCCGGCGCAAGGGCGACATCCCACCCTCGCGCCGGGGATCGAGGACGCCGGGCGCTGGAGTTCAGTCCGCTTGAGCTTGTACGCGAGCTCGTCGACCGGCTGCTGCGGTCCGTGATGGGCGTCCCTGGATTGGCTGACTTGACCTCGGGTCGGGATGAACTGTCGACACCCCCGGCTACCCGGGCCGTCTGTCTGTCACCTCCAACACGGTCACGTCCAGAACGGCGTTGCTGAAGACGTCAGGGGTTTCCGGGCCGGTCGAAGGTCGGCGCACTCCGGTTCCGGCGCAGCGTCGCACCGGCGGCGTCTCGTCGTCACTGGGCCGCTCAGCGGACGGCGTCGATCGCCTGAAGGATCACGTCGGTCACGGCCCGCGGCTGCGAGATCATGATCACGTGCGAGCCCTCGACTTCCACGATCGTCGCTTTGGCCCGCTCGGCCATAGAGCGCACGACGTCGCTGCCCGCGGCCCTGTGGCGACCACCGCCCAGGACGGCAGCGTCCGCCAGACCGGAGTTCCGTTCAGCTCGCCGGAAGCCGCGCCGGCGACGGGTCGCGGCCATCACGGCGGCCTGCCGCTCCGGGAGGTCGGCCG
>DATMCA010001570.1:0-6381 GCA_035559015.1 Umezawaea sp.
CGCCGACCACGAGCACGGTCGAACCCCGGCCGCCCCGTGCCTCCTCGCGCAACCGGCGCAGCAGGGCCAGTTCCGGTCGTCGCCCGACGAACCCGCCGTCCATGACGGACAGTGTGCGTCACGCGCGGGACTTCGGGGAGCCGAAGCCCGTCAGACCAGCCACACCGCGGTGTCCGGAGGGAGCTGCGCGCCGTCCATCGGCCCGCTGGAGATCAGGATCTCGCCGGGCGGCAGCGGCACCGAGGCGCCGGACGTGTTGAGCGCGCAGATGAGCCCGCCACCCTTGCGGCGGAACGCGAAGCAGCCGGGAGGCGCGCCGTACCACTCCAACTCGTCACCGGCGATGCCCGGCTGCGACTTCCGCAGCTCCAGGGCGTGCCGGTACAGCGACAGCATCGAACCGGGGTCTTCCAGCTGCACCTCGGCGGTCAGGTCGTGCCACTCGTTGGGCACGGGCAGCCAGGTGTGCGCGTTCTCCGAGAAGCCGAACGGCGGGACGCCGCCCTCCCACGGGATCGGCACGCGGCAGCCGTCACGGCCCCGTTCGGTGTGGCCGGAGCGCTCCCACGTCGGGTCCTGCAACGCCCACTCGGGGAGTTCGACGTTGGGCAGGCCCAGTTCCTCGCCGTTGTAGAGGTACACGACGCCGGGCAGCGCCAGCTCGACCAGGATCATCGCCCGCGCGCGCTTCAGCCCGAGCGGACCGCCGCCGTAGCGGGACACGTGCCGCACCACGTCGTGGTTGGACAGCGTCCACGTCGGCGGGGTGCCGGAGGGGGCGACCGCGCCGATCGAGTGGTCGATCGCGGAACGGACCTGGTCGGCGTCGAAACCGGCTTCCACCAGGCGGAAGTTGAACGCCAGGTGCAGCTCGTCCGGCCGCACGTACCGGGCGAAGCGCTCGTCGTCGGTCACCCAGACCTCGCCGACGGCCATCGTGCCGGGGTACGCGTCGAGCGTCTTGCGGATCATCCGGTGGATCTCGTGCACGCCGTCGTCGTCGAACCGCGGGTCGCGCACGTCGTCGTGCAGCACGCCGGACGTGCCCAGCACGCGCGGGTCCATGTTCGGCAGGTCGTAGGGCTTCGCCATGCCGTGCGCCACGTCGATCCGGAAGCCGTCGACACCGCGGTCGAGCCAGAACCGGAGCGTCTGCTCCAGGTCGGCGGCGACCTCGGGGTTGTCCCAGTTCAGGTCGGGCTGCTCCGGGGCGAACAGGTGCAGGAACCACTGGCCGTCGCGGACCCTGGTCCACGCCGGACCGCCGAAGAGGCTGGTCCAGTTGTTCGGCGGCTGCGAGCCGTCGTAGCCAGCGCCGTCGCGGAAGACGTACCGGGCCCGCTCACGGCTGCCGGGGGGCGAGTTGAGGGCGGCCTGGAACCACGGGTGGTGGTCGCTGGTGTGGTTCGGCACCAGGTCGACGGTGATCCGCATGTTGTGCGCGTGCGCGTCCGCGACCAGCGCGTCGAACGCGGCCAGGTCGCCGAACATCGGGTCGACGTCCCTGGGGTCCGCCACGTCGTAGCCGTGGTCCGCCATCGGGGAGCGGTAGAACGGGGTGAGCCACAGGGCGTCGACCCCGAGCAGTTCCAGGTAGCCCAGGCGCGACCGGATGCCGTCGAGATCGCCGATGCCGTCGTTGTTCGAGTCGGCGAACGAGCGCACGTACACCTGGTAGAAGACCGCGTCACGCCACCAGGCGGCCTCGTCGGCGATCTCTGGTTGGAGGTCGGAGGATCGTCGCACGAGTGTTCATCCTGCCATTCGGGGTGGCGTGGTTCGTCCCGGTCAAGGGGCCGAGCGGGGAGTGCCGGGGGATCAGACCCAGGCGTTCATGAGGCTGTTGGCGGCCATCTCCAGGTAGGCCCAGAGCTGCGCCCGGTGCTCCGGTGACAGGTTCTCCTCGTCGACCGCGATCTTCATGCAGCGCAGCCAGGCGTCGCGTTCGATCGGGCCGATGGTGAACGGCTGGTGCCGCATCCGCAGCCTCGGGTGGCCGCGGGTGTCCGAGTAGGTGTGCGGGCCACCCCAGTACTGCATGAGGAACAGCCGGAAGCGCTCCTCGGCGGGACCGAGGTCCTCTTCGGGGTAGAGCGGCCGGAGCACTTCGTCGGTGGCCACTTCCTGGTAGAAGCGCGCGACGATCCGGTGGAAGGTGTCGTACCCGCCCACCGCTTCGTAGAAGTTCTCCGGAGTGGCCACCCGTCCATCCTGACTCACGCACCCGCCCCCGCGCGCGTTGGGGGGCGGATGTCGTGGCCGGATCAGGACTTCGCGGTGGTCACACCCGAGTCGTCCTTGACGGTGGTCACACCCGAGTTCTCCAGGGCGGGCATGAGCTTCGCGCGCAGCGCCCGCTGCACCGACCACTGGCGGCCGGGGCGCACCTTCACCGTGACGCGCATGGTGATGCCCTCCGCGGTGACCTTCTCGACGCCGAGCACCTGCGGCTTGTCTATGACGTCCTTGGAGAGCGGCTCGACCTCGGTGGCTTCGAGCGACACGCGCTCCAGCACCTCGCTAGCCTCGGCCAGGTTCGAGCCGTAGGCCAGGGGCAGGTCGACGACCGCGACCGCGAAACCCTGGCTGGAGTTGCCGACGCGCAGGATCTCGCCGTTGCGGACGTACCAGACAGTGCCGTTGCCGTCGCGGATCGTGGTGATCCGCAGGCCCACCGCCTCCACCGTGCCGGTAGCGGGGCCGAGGTCCACGACGTCGCCGACGCCGTACTGGTCCTCCAGCATCATGAACATGCCGGACAGGAAGTCCTTCACCAGGTTCTGCGCGCCGAAGCCGATCGCCACGCCGAGGATGCCCGCGGACGTCAGGATCGGCGCCACGTTCATGCCCACCTCGGTGAGCACCTGGATGAACGCGATCCCGAAGACGCCGATGGTCGTCACGGACTTGAGCACCGAGCCGATCGTCTTGGCCCGCTGGTCCCGGCGTTCCGAGACCAGCGCTCCCAAGGCCTGCGGCGCCCGTTCGCGCAGCGGGCGGAGCAGCGACGGCTTGCGGTCCGCGCTGCCACCCTTGGTCAACCGGTCGATCAGCCGGCGTAGGAGCCAGCGGACCACGATCGCCATCAGCACGATCAGCGCGATGCGCAGCCCGGCCTGGGCGAGCTTCGGTCCGTTCTCCACCCACCAGTCGATGGCGAGCGCCTGCTTGGCGTCATCCAGTCCCTGCACGAACGCTTTCCTCCTACAAGTCCAGTCCCGTCGCGTGGGCGAGGAAGGTCAACTGGTCCACGGCCAGCCCCGCCGCGCGGCTCACCGAGCGGCCCGCGTGACCGACCTCGGTCTCGCGGCGGATCAGCACCGGGTGCTTCGCCGGGTCGGACGTGGTCGCGTGCTGAAGTGCGGCGCACATCTTGCGGGCGTGGTTGGGATCCACTCGGCTGTCCGACTCGAACACCGTGAACAGCACCGAAGGGTACTCAACGTCGGGGCGTACCCGGTGGTACGGGGAGTAGGACAAAAGCCACTTGAACTGTTCGGCCTCCGCGGCCGTGCCGTACTCCTCGGCCCACAGCCGCCCGAGCAGGAAGTTCTCGTACCGCAGCATGTCCAGCAGTGGGGCTGAGCACACCACGGCCGCGTACAGTTCCGGTCGCTGGGTCAGCGCGGCCCCGACGAGCAGCCCGCCGTTGGAGCCGCCCATGATCGCCAACTGCTGGGGCGTGGTCCACCCGTCGCGGATCAGGGTCTCGGCGGCGGAGTGGAAGTCGTCGAACACGTTCTGCTTGTGCTCGCGCATCCCGGCCCGGTGCCACTGCTCGCCCTCCTCGTCACCGCCGCGCAGCGACGCGTGCACCCACACGCCCCCGGCCTCGACCCAGGCCAGCGTCGTGGCGGCGTAGCCGGGGCCGCGGCCGACCGCGAAACCGCCGTAGCCGGACAGCAGCGTCGGCCGGGGGAAGTCCGGCGTCCGTTCGGCGGACACCACGAACATCCGGACGGTCGTGCCGTCGGCGGAGGTGTACTCCAGCTGCTGCGTCGTCACCTCCGGCAGGTCGACGGCGCCGGGCGCCGCCGCGTGCAGCTCGGTCACGCCCCGCGACAGCGAGTAGCGGAACACCGACAGGGGCGTGACGAAGTCCGAGTACCCGAACCACACGTCGTCGCCGCGCTCATCGTCCACAGTGGACATCCCGTGCACGGAACCGGTGCTCGGCAACGGGATCTCGCCGCGGTGCTCGCCGGTCACGGGGTCGTGCAGGTGCAGCTCGGACACCGCGTGCCGGGTCCGCAGCACGACGAGCGCGTCGTCCAGCCACTTCGCGCCGTCGAGCACCGAGTCCTCCTGCTCGGGCACCACGTCCACCCAGTGCTCGGGCGTCGGCGTCGCGGGATCGGTCGCGCACAGCCGGAACCGCGGCGCGTCCAGCGAGGTGTGCAGGTAGAGCCTGCCGTCGCGGGCCACCCACGCGGTGCACTGCGCGCCTGCCTCGACGTCGACGACCTGCCGGAGCACCTGGTCGCCGTGCAGGTCCGCGATCCACACGGAGTCGCGCCGCACCGAGCCCGGAGCGCCGTTGACGACCAGCCACCGGCCGCCGGGCGAGACCTTCAGCCCGTAGAAGTAGGTGTGGTCCAGCCCGTCGCCGTGCACGAGGACGTCCGTCGCGGGGTCGGCGCCGACCCGGTGCCGCCACACCCGGCGGTGGAACAGCCGCTCGTCCTCCGGCAGGGTCGCCGGGTCGAGCTGCCGCACGTAGTAGAACTCCTCGCCACCGGGCAGCCAGCCGACGGGGGAGTAGCGGCAGCGGTCGATCGGGCCCTCGACCGGCTCGCCGGAGTCGACGTCGACGACGAACAGCACCGACCGCTCGTTGCCGCCGACCGACACCTGGTACGCCAGCAGCGTCCCCTCGTCGCTCGGCGACCACGCGTCCAAGGTCGTCGCGCCGGACGGGTCCAGCTCGTTCACGTCGAGCAGCACGCGCTCGGTGCCGTCGGCCTCCCGCAGGCGCACCACGGGGTGGTCCTGGCCGGGGTCGCGACGGGTGAAGAAAGATCGTCCCGCGCGCCACACCGGGGTCGACACCGAGCCGGTCCGCATGAGGTCCCGCAACCGGCCGCCGAGCGCCTCGCGGCCCGGGAGGCCGTCCAGCCACTCCCGAGCGAGTAGGTCCTGTGATCCAGACCACTCTGCTGTGCGGGGGTCGGCGGGGTCCTCCAGCCAGCGGTAGGGATCCGCCACCGGGTGGCCGTGCAGGTCCTCGACGAGGTCCAGCCGTTCGGCCGAGGGATACGTCATCGTCGCAGGCAGAGCTGCGGGGGGAACCTCAGTCACCCGCACGAGCGTAGCGTGGGATTGACAACCATCACCGATAGGGCCGAGTTCACCCACATTTCGATCTCGGGTGGGCTTACACACGTGCCTTTTGGGGGTGATCTGTGGTCTGCTATGGCTGTACCGGTGGAGGTGGTCGCGTGCCAGACCGACAACCGACCCCGATCGGCGCCCTGGCCACGGCCGGGGTAGCGCCGAGGGTCCCTGCTGGCCAAAAACAGGCCATTGTCCGCTCCGTGACGGACGGGGACCGCAATGGGGAGGGTACCGGTCACGCGCCGGTCGTGTTCCCCTGGGGTAGAAGAAAAGTGCTCCTGCTCAACGCCACGTTCGAACCCCTGACCGCGCTGTCGCTGCGACGCGCGGTCGTGCTCGTCGTCTGCGGCAAGGCCGAAGTCGTCCACGGGGACCCCGCGGGTTCCATGGTCCACTCCTCTTCGGCCGAGGTCATAGTGCCGTCCGTCATCAGGCTCAGCACCTACGTACGCGTCCCCTACCGGGGGCGCGTTCCGTTAACCAGGGCCGGGTTGATGCACCGGGACCGCTTCCGGTGCGCGTACTGCGGTGGCCGGGCCGAGACGATCGACCACGTCGTCCCGCGCAGCCGGGGTGGGCCCCACACCTGGCAGAACTGCGTCGCGTGCTGCGCGAAGTGCAACCACCGCAAGGCGGACAAGCTCCTGTCCGAACTGGGGTGGCGGCTCCGCGTCGTGCCGAACGCGCCCAGGGGGCCGCACTGGCGGCTGCTGGCCGGCGTCACCGAGGCCGACCCGCTCTGGTTGCCGTACCTCGGCGAACCCGCTGCCTGAACAGCTGACGACGGGCTCGCTGCCGGTGGTTCCCCCTACGCCGCCGGCGCGAGCTCGTCCTGGCGCGCCGTGATGCGGACGGAGTCCAGCGCCGTGATGCGGACCGAGTCCTTCGCGGTGATGCGCACCGAGTCGGTCTTCGCCGTGATCCGCACGGAGTCCTCCGCGGTGATCCGGACCGAGTCGTCGTGAGCCGTGATGCGGACCGAGTCCAGTGCGGTGATGCGGACGGAGTCGTCGTGGGCCGTGATGCGGACCGAGTCCAGTGCGGTGA
>DATMCA010001571.1:0-4519 GCA_035559015.1 Umezawaea sp.
GGTCGTGTCCAGGGTGCGCGCCGAACTCGGCTCCTCGCCGTCACCGCGCCAGCTCTTCGACACCCCGACCGTCGAGTCGCTGGCTCGCGCGCTGTCCGGGAACACCGAGCAGCAGCCGATCCCGCGGGTCGACCGGTCCGCACCGCTGCCGCTGTCCTCGGCGCAGCGCAGGCTGTGGTTCCTGCACGAGTTCGAGCCCACCGGCTCGGAGTACAACACCGTGTTCGCCCACCGGCTGCACGGGTCGCTGGACACCACCGCGCTGCGCGTCGCTCTGGACACCGCCGTCGGGCGGCACGAGGCGCTGCGCACCACCTACGACCTCCTCGACGGCGAGGGCGTGCAGGTCGTGCGGCCCGCCGGGCCCGTGGACCTGCCCGTGGAGGACGTCGCGGCGGACGAGGTCGCCGACCGGTTGCGCGCGCTGGCCTCGGTCCCGTTCGACCTGCGCCGGGGGCCGGTGCTGCGCGCCGCGCTGCTGCGCGTGGCGCCCGACGAGCACGTGCTCGTCCTCGTCGTGCACCACATCGCCAACGACGGCTGGTCGCTGGGCGTGCTCGCCGACGAGCTGGGGGCCTGCTACGCCGCCGCCCGCGCGGGCCGTGCCCCCGAACTGCCCGCGTTGCCGGTCCAGTACGCCGACTACGCGTCGTGGCAGCGCGACCGCCTCGCCGGGGCGGGCGCGCAGGAGGAGCACTGGCGGCGCGTGCTCGACGGGGTGTCCTCGATGGCGCTGCCGCTGGACCACCCGCGCCCGCCGGTGCGGTCCGCCAAGGGCGCCGCGCTGTTCGCCGACCTGCCGCAGGACGCGGTCGCCGCGCTCGACGCGCTGGCCCGCGAGGGCGGCGCGACCCGGTTCATGGCGCTCGTCGCCGCCGTGGACGTCCTGCTGGCCCGCTTCTGCGGCCAGCGCGACATCACCGTCGGCACCGCGACCTCCGGCCGCGACCGCGCCGAGCTGGAGGGCGTCGTCGGGTTCTTCGTCAACACCACCGTGCTGCGCACCGACGTCGACCAGGCCCTGCCCTTCCGCGCCCTGCTCGACCGGGTGCGCACCACCGCGCTGGACGCGCTCGCCCACGACGCGGTGCCGTTCGAACGCCTGGTGGACCTCGCGGGCGTCCCGCGCGACCCCGCCCGCACCCCGCTGGTCGAGGTCATGGTCGTGCTGGACAACACCCCCGGCGCGGCGCTGCGCCTGGACGGGCTGCGGGTCGAACCGGAGGCCGCCGTCGCCGACGACCTCGCCCACGACCTCACGTTCGACTTCTTCGACCACGACGGACGGCTGGGCCTGGGCATCGGCTACAGCACCACCCTGTTCACCGAGGCCACCGCGCGCCGCCTCGGCGACCACCTCGCGGCGCTGCTGCGCGCCGTCGCCGCCGAACCGGACCGGCCGCTGCGCGAGTTCCCGCTGCTTGACCCGGCCGAGCGGGCGGAGGTGCTGCTCGCGGGTCCGCTCCAGGCCCTCGACGGCCCCGATCCCGCCGTGCTGATCGGACCGGCGGGCCCCGACCCGGACGCCGCCGCCGTCCTCACGTTCGACACCGCGCTGTCCAGGGGGGAGCTGGACGCGCGCGCCAACCGGCTCGCCCACCACCTGCGCTCGCTGGGCGCGGGCCAGGACCGGTTCGTGGCCATCGCGCTGCCGCGCTCGCCGGAGCTGGTCGTTGCGCTGCTCGCCGTGCTCCGCTCCGGGGCCGCCTACCTGCCGGTCGACCCCGACTACCCGCGTGACCGCGTCGACTGGATGCTCACCGACGCCGAACCCGTCCTGCTGCTCACGGACACCGCCACCGCCGACGTGCTCGGCGCGACCGCCACGCCGACCGTCCTGCTGGACCACCCGGCGACCCGCGACGCGCTCGACGCCGCCTCCGCCCACCCCGTGGAGATCGACCAGCACCCCGACAGCGCCGCCTACGTCATCTACACCTCCGGCTCCACCGGGCGGCCCAAGGGCGTGGTGGTGTCCCGGCGCAACCTGCTCAACTTCGTGCTGTCCATGCGCGACCGGTTCCGCTTCGGCCCGACCGACCGGGTGCTCGCGGTGACCACCGTCGCCTTCGACATCGCGGTGCTGGAGCTGTACGTGCCGCTGCTCGACCGGGCGGCGGTCGTCATCGCGCCCAAGGAGGCCGTGCTCGACCCCGCAGCCCTGGCGGAGTTGGCCCGTCGCACCGGTGTCACCGCGATGCAGGCGACCCCGTCGCTGTGGGCCGCGCTGGTCGAGCAGGTGCCCGACGCGGTGCTGGGGCTGCGGATGCTCGTGGGCGGCGAAGCGCTGCCCGAGGAACTGGCCACGGCCATGCGCGGCCTCGGGGCCGAGGTCACCAACCTCTACGGCCCCACCGAGACCACCGTCTGGTCCACCGCCGCCGTGCTCGACGGTCGTCCCGGCGCGCCCACCATCGGCACGCCGGTCCACAACACGGGCGTCCGCGTGCTCGACGCCGCGCTGCGCCCCGTGCCGCGCGGTGTCGCGGGCGAGCTGTACCTCTCGGGCGACGGCGTGGCGCGCGGCTACCACCGCAGGCCCGAGCTGACCGCCGAGCGGTTCACCGCCGACCCGTTCGGCCCGCCGGGGACGCGGATGTACCGCACCGGCGACCTGGCCCGCCTCGACCGCGACGGCACCATCACCTACCTGGGCCGGGTCGACCACCAGGTCAAGATCCGGGGCTTCCGCATCGAGCCCGGCGAGGTCGAGTCCGTTCTCGCCGACCAACCCGGCGTGGGCCGCGCCGCCGTCGTCGTGCGCGAGGACCGACCGGGCGACCGGGCTCTGGTCGGCTACGCCGTGCCCGCGCCGGGGACCGACCTCGACCCGGCCGAGCTGCGCGCCGCACTGCGCCGCGCGCTGCCCGCCCACCTGGTGCCCGCGCACGTCGTCGTGCTCGGCGCGCTCCCGTTGACGCCCAACGGAAAGCTCGACCGGTCCGCGCTGCCCGCACCCGACGCCACCGGCGGTGGGGAGCGGACGCCGCCGCGCACCGCGCGGGAGACCGTGCTGCACGCCGTGTGGGCCGAGGCGCTCGGCCTGCCGGGCGAGCGGATCGGCGTCGAGGACGACTTCTTCGACCTCGGCGGTGACTCGATCCTCACCATGCGGGTCGTCGCGAAGGCCCGCACCGCGGGGCTCGCGCTGTCGGCGAAGCTGCTGTTCCTCAACCCCACCATCGCCGGGCTCGCCGCCGTCACCACCGAGGCGGCCCCCGCCGCCGACACCGCGCCCGTGGTGGGCGACGTGCCGCTGACCCCGGTCCAGCACGCGTTCTTCGCGGCGCACCCCACCCCACCGCACCGGCTGGCCCAGTCCACCCTGGTGGAACTGGCCGCCGACGCCGACCCCGCCGCGCTCTCGACGGCGCTGCGGGCGCTGGTGCGCCACCACGACGCGCTGCGGCTGCGGTTCGAGCACCGCGACGGCCGGTGGCACCAGCACAACGCCCCCGCCGACGACAGCACCCCGTTGCAGCGCGTCGACCTGTCGGCGGTGTCGGACGGCGAGGTCGTCGCCGCCATGGACAAGGCCGCTTCGGCGGTCGAGCTGCCGCTGGACGGCCCGCTGTTCGCCGCCGTCCTGTTCGACCTCGGTCCCGGCCGCCGGCCGTGGCTGTTCGCCACGGCCCACCACCTCGTCGTCGACGCGGTGTCCTGGCGGGTGCTCACCGAGGACCTGGAACGCGGCTACACCCAGGCCCTCTCGGGGCAGCCGGTCGACCTCGGCCCGAAGACCACGTCCTTCCACGACTGGTCGCACGCCCTGCTCGCCCACGCGAGCGGCGGCGGTGTCGACGCCGAACTGGACCACTGGCGGGCCCTGCCGCACTGCTCGCCGCTGCCGGTCGACCAGGACGGCCCGAACCTCGCGGGCTCCACCCGCGTCGAGCACGTCCGGCTGACCGCCGCCGAGACCGCGACGCTGCTGCGCGAGTCCCCGGCCGCGTTCCGCGCGGGCGTCGACGCGGTCCTGCTGACCGCGCTCGCCGCCGTGCTGGGCGAGTGGACCGGGCACCACGAGGTCGCCGTGGACGTGGAGGGCCACGGCCGCCAGGAGATCGCCGACGGCGTCGACCTGTCCCGCACGGTCGGCTGGTTCACCGCCGAGCACCCGGTGGTGCTGCCCGTGCCCGACGGGTCGTGGCCGGACGCGGTCAAGGCGGTGCGGCGCGCGCTGCGCTCGGTGCCGGGCAAGGGGATCGGTCACGGAGTGCTGCGCCACCTCGTCGGCGCGGACGGGCTGCCCGGCCCGTCCCCGGTGCTGTTCAACTACCACGGCACCGCCGAGACCCCCGCCGGGAGCGGGCTCTACCACGCCTTCCACGACCCGATCGGCAGCGAGCAGGACCCCGCCGACCCCCGCACCCACCTGCTGGAGGTCGTCGGAGCCGTCCGCGGCGGCGTGCTGGCGCTCGACCTGTACCACTCCGCCGAGGTCCACGACATCGCCACCGCGCGGCGCCTGGCCGACGGCCTCGCCGCCGCGCTGCGGTCGATCGCCGCGCACCTGGAG
>DATMCA010001572.1:0-2015 GCA_035559015.1 Umezawaea sp.
GATGTTGCCCGACCCGATCACGGCCACCTTCACGACGCGCCTCCGGTGAACAGCGCGGCCACGTCGCCGAGGCCGGTGATGTGCGCGCGGAAGTGGTCGCCCGCGACCACCGGCACCATCGGGCCGAGCGCGCCGGACAGCACGACCTCGCCCGCCCGCAGCGGACGGCCGCGGTCGCGCGCGGTCGTGGCCAGCCAGGCGACGGCGATCATCGGGTCGCCCATGCAGTCGGCGCCCGTCCCCTTGGACACGACCTCGTCGCCGCGGCTCATGGTCATGGCGCACGCCACCAGGTCCAGGCCGTCCAGCGGCACCGGGTCGGAGCCCAGGACGAACAGGCCGGACGAGGCGTTGTCGGCGACGGTGTCGACGATGCCGATGTCCCAGTCCGCGATCCGGCTGTCCACGATCTCCAACGCCGCGACGACGTGCCCGGTAGCGGCGGCGACCTCGGCGGGCCCGATCTCGTCGTCGACGAGGTCGTGGGCCAGCACGAACGCGATCTCCGCCTCGATCTTCGGCTGGAGCGTGCGGGTGATGTCGACGGGCACGCCCTCCGGGCACACCATGTCGTCCAGCAGGAAGCCGAAGTCGGGTTGGTCGACGCCGAGCTGCTTGCGCACGGCCGGGCTGGTGAGCCCGATCTTGCGCCCGACGACCACGGCCCCGGTCGCGATCCGCTCGGACACCCACGTCGACTGCACCTCGTACGCCGCGTTCACATCACCCGCGGGCAGCAGGCCGCGGACCGGGGGACAGGGGCGGTGGCCCGCCCGCGCCGACGCCAGCCGCAGGTACGCCTCGGTCGCGCCCACGTCAGCGCACCTCGAAACTCGTGCCGATGCCCATGCCGGTGATCCACTCCGGGACGGGTTCGTAACTGGTCCACCGCAACGGTTCCCCGACGGCCGCCTGACCGATCAGCCACGCGCGGATCTCGTGCCCGCCGCTGCCGGCGTTGTCCTCCAGCACCGCGTCGCCCAGCGCCGTGATCGGCGCGGTGTCCGCCGCCGCCAACTGCTTGAGGAACCAGTCGTCCCACTCGGCGTTGACGCGGGCGTTCGGGTTGCCGCCCATCGCCCGCACGCGCGGCTCCCGCGCGGCGGCGAACGCGTGGACGTCCTTGCGGCCGTGGATGACCGACGCGCGCCTCTCCCCGTCGACCTCGCGCGGGTCGTTGGACGGCAGCCAGTGCGACAGGCCGCCGCTGGCCACGACCAGCACCCGCCCGGCGAACGCCGACGAGCGGATCGCGTCGCCCAGCGCCACCCCGAGCCGCACGCAGCGCTCCATGCTCGGCAGCGGCGGCGCGGCCGTGTTGACCACCAGCGGCACCAGGGGGATCGGCGACCCGGCCGAGACCATCTCGTAGGACTGCACCACGCCGTGGTCGACGGTGAGCGAGTACGACAGCGACAGGTCGAACCCGTCGGCCGCGAGGCCGTCCCGGATCGACCACGCGAGCTGCGAGGCCACCGGCAGCGGCCCGGACCGGCTGTCGAAGTCGCCGAAGCCGACGGCCTCCTCGACACCGAGCACGAACGGCGGCATCACGTCGTAGAAGTTGGCGTGGAAGTGGTCGGGGCCGATGACGACGACGGCGTCGGGCGCCAGTTCGGCCACGGCCCGCGCCACGCGTTCGGTGTCGGCCAGGAACGCGCCGCCGGGCTGGGACGGGTCGCTCGGCGGGGTCATGGTGGCGAAGGGGGAGTGGGACATCCCCACGAAACCGATGATCTCGCTCATGCCGGGTCCCGTGCGAGGACGAGGAAGTCGTGGTGGGCGCGCAGGTACTCGTCGGGCTTCTCCCACTGCGGCCAGTGCCCGGCGTCCGCGATCACGTGCAGCCGTGCGTCGGGCAGCCACTCCAGCAGCATGTCCGCCTCGTCCAGCCCGCCCGTCGGGTCGTGCTCGGTCCACAGCAGCAACGTCGGCGCGGTCACCTTGCCGACCCACGACGGGTCCCAGGCGAAGTCCTTGCGCACCACGGGGTCCTGGAGCACCAGGGTGTTCTC
>DATMCA010001573.1:0-9539 GCA_035559015.1 Umezawaea sp.
CGGTGCTCCGCACGAACTCGCCCGCTGCCGTGACGTGGTGGAACGTGAGGAACGGCGGTCGGAGGCCGACGCCGAACAGGTAGAGGTCGCCGGTCAGCGGGTCGACCTTCGGGTGCGCGGTCATCGCGGTGCGCAGCTTCCCGCCGAAGTCCACGGGGCCGACGGTGTCGAGGTCCTCGGTGACCTCCCACGGGAGGCCGTTCTCCACCAGGGACAGGATCCTGCCGCCGTGGTGCAGGACGCTGGTGTTGGACGTGGTGCACGTCAGCGTGCTCATCCGGTCGGTCCGGTCGGGCCGCACGCCGTCCACCAACGGCGTGCGCACCCACCGGTTGCGGTACCACTCCGCCCGTCCGTCGACGATCCGGACGCCGTGCAGCATGCCCTGCCCGAGGAAGTTGTGGCCGGGGTCCGTCCCCGGCAGGGGGTTGGGGCCGTTGCGGAAGTAGCGCCCGGCCAGCTCGCCGGGCAGTTGTCCGGTCACTTCGAGGTCGAGCGCCTCGACCTCGTCCGGAACGGGGGCGAACTCGTCGCTGAAGTAGGCGGGTGCGGCAGTCATTGTCGGAACTCCTCCTCGGATTGGCTGACCGCTCGACCATAGCGCGCAACTAAACGCCTGTATAGAACCTATTCCGAGATGCCTTCACCTGGTGGTTTGCCGTGCGAGGTAAACGGCCGTATAGTTCGCGCGATGAGCGGTCGGGACAAGCCCCAGCGTCGACGCAACAAGCCCGGCGAGGGTGGCCGTCTCCGAGAGGATGTGCTGGTCGCGGGGTTCGAGGTGTTGCGGGAGGAGGGCGCGATCGCGGCCGTGACGCTGCGCGCGGTCGCCGCGCGGGTGGGCATCACGGCCCCCTCGCTGTACGGGCATTTCCGCGACGTCACGCACCTGCACAGCGAATTGCGGAACCGCGCGTTCGAGCAGTTGCTCGAAGCCTGCGACGCGGCGGCGGCGGGCATTTCGGATCCCGTCCTCGGCCTGTTCGTGCGGTCCGAGAGAATAGTGACCTGGGGTGTCGAGTTCCCCGGTCGGCACCGGCTCATGTTCACCAGGGTCGACAGCGCGTCCGACGCCGCGGGCTACCGGTCGTTCGACAGGCTCGTCGCGACGATCAGGGAGTGCGTCCGCGCGGGCCGGTCGGCCAGCGCGGACCCGGCCGAGGACGGCGCCTACCTGCTCGCCGCGCTCAACGGCCTGGTCATGACCAGGACCACCATGACCGGTTTCCCGTGGCCCGACCTGGGCCTGGCCGTCCGCGAGATCACCAGCCGGATCGTGCGGATCGTGGACCGCACCGACCCGCGTTAGGCCGTCAGAAGATCGACTTGGCCAGTCCTCCGTCGACGTTGATCGTCGTTCCGGTGAGGTAGGAGGCGCGGTCGGAGGCCAGGAACGCCGCGAGTGCGCCCACGTCCTCCGGGCTGCCGAACCGACCCATCGGGATGTCGTCGACCTGCTCCGCCGACGGCCCCTCCGGGAACAGGGCGCGCGCACGATCGGTGAGGATCCGCCCCGGTGCGATGCAGTTGACCGTCACGCCGTCCGGCGCGAGGTCGCCGGCCAACGACTTCAGGTACCCCGCCAGCCCCGGCCGGATCGAGTTCGACCGGGCGATCGCGGGAATCGGCTCCTTCACCCCGCTCGCGGTGATCGCCAGGACCCGACCGGACGTGCTCGCGACCAGGTGCGGCATCGCCGCCCGGATCAGCCGGACCGCGGGCAGGTACAACAACTCCAGCGCGGCCTGGAGGTCCTCGGGCTCCAACTCGGACGCCCGGCCCGCCGTCGGCCCACCGCCGTTCCACACCACGACGTCCAGCCCTCCGGCCCACGACACCGCCCGCTCGACCACGCGCTCGGCGGTCGACGGGTCCGTCAGGTCTGCCACGACCGGCAGTCCGTCGATCTCCGCGGCCCGTGCGGTCAGCAGGTCCTCGCGACGCGCGACCATCGTGACCCGCGCTCCTTCGGCCGCCAGCGCGGTGGCGACTCCCAGGCCGAGTCCGGACGACGCCCCGCACACGATCGCCGACCTGCCCGCCAGTCCCAGCTCCATCGGTCGGCTCCTTCGACGTTGGCTAGTAATTTCGATATTTCAGCACAATGTTGCAATTATGGCCAGGCTCGTGCTGGGATGGCTCCATGTCACCCCTCACCCTGACCCACGCCCAGCACCTGTCCGACGCGGCCTGCGAAGCGGCGCGACAGCTCGGCGTGCCCATGACGATCGCCGTCGTCGACAGCGGCGGCCACCTGGTCAGCCTCGCCCGCATGGACGGCACGCCCTTCGTGCTCACCGAGGTCGCGGTGGGCAAGGCCTTCACCGCCGCCGGCTTCGGCGTCCCCACCGAAGACCTGGCCACCCTCTTCCAGGACCGCACCCAGTTCACGACGTCGATCCAGGTGGCGACGCACGGCCGCTTCACCCTCAGCAAGGGCGGGCTGCCCATCACCGTCGACGGCCGCACCGTGGGCGGCATCGCCGCGAGCGGGGGCACGGGCGACCAGGACCTGGCCGTCGTCCGTGCCGCACTGGCGGCGTGATGCTCAGGCGTCGGGACCGTGAGTGACCAGGCGGTCCGGGTTAAGGAGCCTGGTCGGCCGGCGGGTGGGGTGGCTAGCGTGGGTGGATGGTTCGGTCGGCGGCGTTCGAGGAGTTCCTGGCGGGGGTGAACGCGGCTGTCGGGGTGTCGCGGGACTCGCTCGACGAGATTCCGGACATCGGGGCGTTGTACGAGCTGGTGGGTGAGGAGCGGGTAGCGGCGGAGGACGTGCTCATCGCGAAGCTCGGTACGAACGACGGGCGGGTGGCGGCCGCGCTGGCTGACGCGGACTGTGTTCGGGCTGTTCCGGCGCTGGTGGAGGCGACTTCCGAGCGTGCGGCGCCGACGATGCGGGTGTTCGCGGCGCGGGCGTTGCTCAGGTTGGGTGATCACTCGGGGTTGGCCGCGATGGTTCGGTTGCTGCGCGGGCACGAGGGGAGCGGGGTCGACCGGGGGGCCGCGGCGCGGTTGTTGGTCGAGTTCCCCGAGCCGGATCGGGAGCTGCTGCTGGAGGTGGCGTCCACCGATCCGGACGGGACGGCGCGGTCCGAGGCCTTCGGAGCGTTGATGACCGTGGTCGGGCTGGACGACGAGGAAGTGCTGTGGGGCGAGGTGTTGTTGAGCGTGAGCGGGCGGTTGCTGTCGTCGTTGTCGACCGTGCGCGCCGCGGCTCTCGGGGAACTGCGGGAGATCCTGGCCGGGTGGGACGCCGGGGAGTCGGTTGAGGACCTGGGGCTGACCTGGCGGGCTGATCGGGGCGGTGAACCGTTGCGGCGGTTCGTCGAAAGCCTGGACAGCGGGAAGGCCGAGTTCGCCGTTGACGGGCTGGAGGCGTTGGCGGGTCGTGAACGGACGTTGGTGGAGAACCTCGTCCTGTTGCGCCTGCACGCGGATCGTCGTGCGGTTCGGGCCGCGGGAGAGTTGGGGGTTCGGCGGGCGGTCGGGCCGTTGCGCGAACTGCGCAGGTCGGCGGAAGGGCACGCGCGGGCGGAGATCGAGTCCGTGTTGGAGGGCCTGGCCTAGGCGAACGCCGTGGTGACGTCGTGGTGACGTCCTGGCCGCGCACCCGCTGACATCCTGGGGCGTCCGTACCTGATCGGTGAAGGTGCTGAATGCCGGTGCCCGTGAAAGCCCGTGGTCCGCGGCCACCCGCGACGGCGGTGTCGCCCGCGGTGCTCCCGCGCGGTGGGGACGCCCGCGGCGCGATGGACCCCGGACCCGCGGACCTGGTTCGTGCCCAGGCGTTGGTGGGCAACGCGGCCGTCTCGGCGGCCATGGGCGGTCTACCGCGCGGGACCGAGCCGAAGCGGGAGTCGTGGACCGCGCGGATGTTGTTGGCCGGTCAGCACCTCGTGGGCAACCAGGCCGTCGCGATGGGAGCCCCGGCGGTGGCGGGGCAGCTGCCGGTCGGCCCGAAGCCGAGGGCCGCACGGCCCGCCGAGGCGAAGGTGAAGGCGAAAGCGCCGGCCGCCGTCGTTCCCGACCGGAAGGACACACAGGACGGGTCCACGGCGGAACGTCCGGACAAGGGAACGCCCAAGGAGAAGACCGGCCCCCGAACGCCTGGCGCGGACCCGAAGTTCCAGGCGTTGACGAAGGACGTCAACGCCAAGAAGAAGACCGTCGGGTCGAGCCACCCGCCCGCGACGGCGGAGGCCGGTGCGGCGCAGGCGGCCGCGGTGGCGCCGGCTGACGACCAGGAGGCGCGGGGCAAGGCGGCGCACGCCGAGGACATGGACGCCGCGCAGCCCAAGGAGTTCGACAAGAAGGCGTTCGTCGACGCGGTGAAGAAGGCCGTCGCCGACAAGGCCCCCAAGAACCTCGACGAGGCCGACAAGTTCGGTGAGTCCGGCAAGGCCGACGAGATCAAGGCGGAGGTCCAGGGCGAGGTCGGCGCGGGCAAGGACGCGTCGGCCAAGGAGATCGCCGACACCACCGCCGCTCCAGCGGAACCCGCGCCGGACGCCAAGCAGGTCATGCCCCTGGCGTCGGACAAGGTGCCGGCGAAACCCGGCACCCCGAACCCGAACCTGGCCGCCCCCGACGCGCTGCCGCCGTCCGCCACCGACCTGTCCGAGGGGCCGCGGCAGGTCGACGAGCAGATGGCCGCGGTGAACGTCACCGAGAAGCAGTTGTCGTTCAAGAACTCCCGCGAGCCGGGGTTCGACAAGGCGGTGCGGGACAAGAAGACCATGGAGGCGCACTCGTCGGCGGCGCCGAAGAAGCTCCGCGCCGACGAGTCCCGCGAGATCGGCGACGTGAAGGCCGGTGCGGCCGCCCGCGGGTCCGCGGCCATGGGAGGTATCCACGCCACCCGCGTCGCCACCGGCCAGCAGGTCGGCACCGGCAAGGGCAGGACCAAGAAGTCCGACGAGGACAAGCGGACGGAGGTCACCAACCTCCTGCAGAAGGTCTTCGACCAGACGAAGTGCGACGTCGAGAAGATCCTCACCGACCTGGACAAGAAGGTCGACGACGAGTTCACCACCGAGGAGAAGCGCGCACGGGACCGGTTCACCACCGAGCACGAAGACGGGATGCGCCGCTACAAGGACGAGCGGTACGGCGGGTGGGACGGCTGGCTCAAGTGGGGCCGGGACCTGTTCGCGGGTCTGCCGGAGGAGGCCAACCGCATCTACGAGCGCGCGAAGGACCACTACCTGGCGGAGATGGACCGGATCATCACCGACATCGCCGACCTGGTCGACCGGGAGTTGCGCCGCGCCAAGGACCGCATCGCCACCGGGCGCAAGGACCTCCAGGCCGTCGTGGACGGGCTGCCCGCGGACCTCAAGGCGATCGGCCGCGAGGCGGCCACCGAGTTCGCGGGCAGGTTCGACGAGCTCAAGGACACCGTCAACGACAAGGGCACCGAACTCGTCGACACCCTCGCCACGAAGTACACCGACGCCGTCAAGGCGGTCGACGACGAGATCGCCGCGGAGAAGGAGAAGAACAAGGGCCTCGTGGCCCAGGCGGCCGAGGCGATCGGCGGCGCGATCAAGGCCGTCGTCGAGCTCGGCCGGATGCTGATGGGGGTGCTCCGCAAGGCCGTCACCGCGATCGGCGCGATCCTGGAGGACCCGGTCGGCTTCCTCGGCAACCTGGTCACGGGTGTCGGCGGCGGGCTGAAGCTGTTCATCCGCAACGCGGGCCGCCACCTGGAGCAGGGTGTCCTGGCCTGGCTGCTCGGCACCGCGGCCACGGCCGGTCTCCAGATCCCGACCACGTTCGACGTCGTCGGAATCCTGCTGATGATCGCCGGGCTGCTCGGCATCTCGTGGCCGAACATCCGGTCCCGGCTGGTCCGCAAGGTGCCGGAGAAGGCCGTCCTCGCGGCGGAGACCGCGGTGCCGATGCTCGCCCAGGTCAAGCGGCACGGCGTCCGCGGCCTGGTCGACGACGTCAAACCCCGCGTCGGCGACCTGAAGAAGACCCTCGTCGAGGACCTCAAGTCCTACCTGCTGCCGACGATCATCATCGCGGGCATCACCTGGATCCTGTCGCTGTTCAACCCGGCGTCGGCGTTCATCCGCGCCTGCAAGATGATCGTGGACATCATCCGGTTCGTCGTGATGAACGCCCGGCAGATCATCGACTTCGTCAACGCCGTGCTCGACGCGGTGATCGCGATTGCCCGCGGCGGCGCGGGCGGCGTGCCCGCGCTGGTCGAACGCGCGCTGGCCCGCGCCGTCCCCGTGCTCATCGGCGCGCTCGCCGCCCTGCTGGGCATCGGCGGCATCGCGGGCAAGGTCCGGGAGATCTTCCAGAAGCTGTCCCGACCGGTGAACCGCGCGATCGACTGGGTGATCGACAGGATCGCCGGGCTGGTGAAGAAGCTCTGGTCGAGGATCAAGCCGAAGCCGCCGCGCCGGAGGCCCGCGCGCCGTCCGGACGACCGCGCACCGGTCAGGCCCCGCCGCCCCCGGCCCGTCGACCGCCGTCGGCCGCCACGCAGGCGCGACCCGCGCCGCACGAAGGACGACACCCGGCAGCGCCGCAAGCTCATGGCCGCGCTGCACGAGGCGGGCAGGCTCGCCGACCGCACCTCCGGTGACCAGGACGCCGTGCGGCGCGGGCTGCCCGCGATCAAGTCCCGCTACCGCCTGACGCTGCTGACCGCGGTCACCCGGCAGGGGGCCGGTGACGCGGTGCTGTTCATCTTCGACGGGGCGATCAACCCGCGTGCCACGTTCGAGCACCTGGCGCAGGACCACTACTTCGACGAGGCGAAGCGGGCCTACAAGAGGCCTGATCCCGCGGACAGCCTCGACTTCGCGATCGACGACATGCCGGGCCGGATGGGCGCCACCGTGCCGGGGCTGAGGAAGGTCATCCGGCTCGGTGAGACCCAGGCGCGCAAGTACGCCGAGAAGTGGGTCGCGGAGGGCAGGCTGACCAGGAATGTCACGGCTCGCGGCAGGGTCGTCTACAGCTTCGTCCACCTGACCGACGTCACCCTGCGCGTGCCCTACGACCACCCCGAGCGCGCCAGGTGGATGGCCGGCGCGGCGAGGATCCACCTGTCGTCCGCGACGGCGAACGACCTCTGGTACCTGGTCATCGCGGGCATCCGCGACCGCAGGCCGGACCACTTCGCGACGGTCGCGGACACGCTGATGCGCGCCATGCGGGTGAAGCCGGGCAAGGGCGCGCTCTGGTCGAAGGGCGTCGACCTCAGCGACTACGCGGCGGGCCTCGGGTTCGTCACGCTGGAGACGCAGGAGTTCTACAACGTCACCGAGGGCCTGGTGCTGCTCGACGACTGGGATCGCGTCCGTCCGGTGTGGCAGGCGTTCTCCGAGCGCTACGCGCGTCGGCTCCGCAAGGAGATCCACATCTTCGTGCGGCAGCTCGTGCCCGGTTCGGTGCTGGTCGACATCGAACTGCCCGCGGTGCGCAAGACCTCGCGGGCGTTGGGCAGACCCATCGAGCTGAAGTTCCACGGCATGGACTGGGGCGACGACCCGACGAAGGTGCTGCGGGAACCGGTGCCGAGGTACTGGCGCGAACTGCTGGCCGACGGCACACGGCTCGACGCGGGGCAGCAGCAGGTGCTCGACGAGAGGGGCGCGAGGTCCGCGACCACGAAGGCGCGCAACAGGTTCTGGACGAGCCAGGCGTCGAAGCGGGCGGCGGGGACCAGGACGCCGACCGGGGACGTCGAGCCGAACGCGTTGCGGCGGTTGATGGAGTCGCTCCCGGTGGTGTCGCACGCGGAACCCGCGATGCGGCGGTTCGCCCGGATGTCCGTCAACGCCCCCGGTGACGTCCGGCTGGTGCCGGTCGGTGGCGGGTTCTCCGGCGCGCCGGTGCTGCGGATCGTCGACGCGACCAACAGGCTGCTCGGCGTGCTGAAGGTCTTCCCGAGCCAGGAGCAGTTCGCGATGGAGCTGTCGGCGCTGGCTCGGCTGGGACGCGTGAAGATCGTCGGCGGACGGGCGGTGGCCGCGCTGGGCGTAGCGCGAACGTCCAAGGGGCCGCGTGCGGCGGGCATGGTGGTCTCGACCGCGGCCCGCGGCAGCGACGTGGAAGGGATGATGCGGGACACCGGGGCCACGCCGACCGGTCCGGCCCGAGCGCGGATGTTCGGGCAGCTGAGCACCGCCGTCGCGGGGATCGGGCGCACGCTCGCCCACCTGCACACCACGCCGAGCGGGTCGGGCGGTCCGGTCGCGTCCGCGTTCCTGCGACGGCACATCGACGACATGGTCGACCGCCGGGACAAGCTGACCGGCTTCCGCGACGAGCTGGCCATCGCCGGGATCGACGTGACCGAGTTGCAGTCGCGGATCGACCGGCTGGTGGCCCGGTTCCGCGCCAACCCCGGCGGGTCGGCTCTGGTGCACGGCGACTCGCACCCCGGCAACTACTTCTTCGACGCCGCCGCCGGGGTCACGATCATCGACACCACGACGCTGCACTTCTCCATCGACGCGCGCGGAACGCCCATCGGCGCGCCGTCCCGGGACGTGGCCAACTTCGCGCAGCAGTTGGCCCACTACAGCGTCGCGCTGAAGCTGACCCGAACCGAGGTGGCCGCGCTCCAGTCCGTGTTCCGCGCCGCGTACGCCACCGCCGGTGGCACCGGCACCACTCCCGAGGCGGACGCCTTCTTCCGCGCCAGGGCGTCGCTCGGCTGGCTGATGCGGGCGATGAGCGCCCTGCGCGCGACCGCACGCCCCGGCGTGCCACCAGCCATCGACCCCGTGCAGCGTCGGCACATCAGGTTGGCGAAGGAGGCGTTCGGCCTGTGACCTCCCCATTCCCCTTGTCCGGCAGGGGACACGTGCGGTGGCGGACCGCGCTGCCCGACCGTCACGTCGTCGGGGTCTCGGTCGCGGTGAACGGGATGTGCTTCGTGGCGACGGGAAGCGGGGTGCTCGCGCTGGACGGACCCGAGCCGCGGTGGTCCGCCGACACCGCCGCGTACTGGGGCTGCCTGCTGCTCGGCGACGACCTGCTCGTCACGGGCGGTGCCGACGGGTTCGTGGTGCGCGAGCAGCGGACCGGGGAGGTCGTCGGCGCGATCGAGGCGGGACCCACGTCCGCGCCGGTGTCGCTGGGCGGGCTCCTGGTGTTCCAGGCGGGGCGGGTGCTGCGCGCGACCACGGTGACCGGGGAGGTGCGTTGGGAGGTCGAGGTTCCCGCGCTGCACCCGCCGCTCGTGCGGCACGACACCGTGGTCGTCGCCGAGGACGCGGCCGTGCGCGCCTTCCGCTCGGACGGCGGTCCACTGTGGAGCGTCGAGCTGCCGGGGGAGGTGGACGGGTCGCTCGTCGGCCTGCCGGGCGGTGACGTGCTGGTGCCGGTCCTGGGGGACGACCACATCGGGTTCCTCGTGGTCGACCCGCGCGGCGGGGTTCGCGCGGTGCCCGCACACCTGCCGCCCGGTGACCTGGTGGTGCCGGTCCCCGGCACCGACCTCCTCGTGCTGCCCGGCTGGCCGGAGCCGGACGACCTCGGCGAGCCGCGTTCGACGGTGGTCGTCGTCG
>DATMCA010001574.1:0-2582 GCA_035559015.1 Umezawaea sp.
CGCGGTCGGTGGTGGTCTCGGGTGTCGAGTCGGGCGTCCTGGCTGTGGCTCAGGTGTTCTCCGACCAGGGTCGCAAGACGTCCCGGTTGAAGGTCAGCCACGCGTTCCACTCGCCCCTGATGGAGCCGATGCTTCAAGAGTTCGCCGCCGTGGTGAACGGCCTGGAGTTCGCGGAACCGTCGATCTCGATGCTCTCGGATGTGGCCGGCCCGGAGTACTGGGTCCGGCACGTGCGCGACGCGGTGCGGTTCGCGGATCAGGTCGCGGAGCTGGATGGGCTTGGCGTGACCCGGTTCCTGGAGATCGGGCCCGGCGGCGTGCTGACCGCGTTGACCGGTGGTTGCCTGCCGGACAGCGGGATCCTGGCGGTTCCGTCCCTGCGGGCGGACCGGCCGGAGGTCGACGCGATCATCACCGCGCTCTCCCGGCTGCACGTCAGCGGGGTCGGCGTCGACTGGTCGTCGTTCTTCGTCGGTGGCCGTCGGGTCGAGTTGCCGACCTACGCCTTCCAGCACGAGCGCTACTGGCTGGACGCCCCGCTCGCCGCGGACGCCGGCGTCGGCGGCACCGACCTGGTGGAAGCGGGCTTCTGGGAGACCGTCGAACGCCAGGACGTCGTCGGTCTCGCGGCGACCCTGCGGATGACGACCGGTGAGCTGGACACCGTCCTGCCCCGCCTGTCGGCCTGGCGCAAGGAGAGGCGCGAGCAGTCGGCCGTCGACGGCTGGCGCTACCGCGTGACGTGGAAGCCGTTGACCGGCTTCGAGGACAGGCGCCCGTCCGGGCTCTGGCTGGTCCTCGTACCGGCCGGCCAGAGCGACGGTCACCTGACCAGCAGCTGCCTCCGCGCGCTCTCGCAGCACGGTGCGGTCCCCCTGCCCATCGCGGTGGGACCGGACATCGGCCGGACCGCGCTCGCCCGGCAGATCGTGCACACCATCGAGGTCCAGGAGGCCCCGGTCGCCGGTGTGCTGTCGCTGCTGGCCCTCGCCGAGCCCGCCAGGGACGTGGTGCCGCGGATCGCTCTGTCCGCTCTGCTCCAGGCCCAGGCACTCGGTGACGCCGGCGTGCGGGCACCGCTGTGGTGCGCCACCCGCGGAGCCGTGTCCACCGGCCGCTCCGACGTCCTCACCCAGCCGTCGCAGTCGACGGTGTGGGGGCTCGGCAGGGTCGTCGGTCTGGAGCACTCGGACCGCTGGGGTGGTCTGGTCGACCTGCCCCGGGTGGTGGACGACCGGGCCGCGGCCCGCCTGGTGTCGGTGCTCGCCGGTGGCACCGACGAGGACCAGTTCGCCGTGCGGGCCTCGGGTGTGCTGGTCCGTCGTCTGGTGCGGGCCTCCTCCTCGTCGAACTCGGCGTCGTGGACGCCGAGGGGCACGGTGTTGGTGACCGGCGGCACGGGTGCGTTGGGTGGTCATGTCGCTCGCTGGCTGGGGCGTTGTGGTGCCGAGCGTGTGGTGCTGACCAGCCGTCGTGGTGTGGATGCTCCGGGTGTTGCGGAGTTGGTGGCTGAGGTCGAGTCGTTCGGCGCTCAGGTCTCCGTGGCGGCATGCGATGTTGCCGACCGGGCCGCCGTCGAGTCGCTGCTCGCCGAGATCGACGCCGAGGGACAGCTCACCGCCGTCGTGCACACCGCTGGACGGGACCACCTGGGATCCGTGGACGTGCTCGACGAGCAGGAGTTCGCCGACGTGCTGTCGGCCAAGGTCGCGGGTGCGGTGCACCTGGACGACCTCCTCGGTGATCGTGAGTTGGACGCGTTCGTTCTCTTCTCCTCGATCGCTGGTGTGTGGGGCAGTGGTCACCAGGCTGCTTATGCCGCGGCGAATGCGTTCCTGGATGGTTTGGCGTTGAACCGGCGGTCGCGTGGGTTGGTCGCGACGTCGGTGTCGTGGGGTCCGTGGGCCGACGGCGGCATGGCCGACGCGGGGGACGCGGAGGAACAACTGCGCCGCCGAGGACTGGCCCGTATGCCCGCGCGGCAGGCCGTTGCGGCACTGCACGGCGCGCTTTCCGACGACGAGCCGACCCTCACCGTGGTCGACGTCGAGTGGGAGCGGTTCGCGCCCACGTTCACCGTGGGGCGGCCGAGCCCGTTCCTGGACGACCTGCCCGAGGTGCGGCAAGCGCTGTCGGCGGAAGCACTGGTGTCCTCCGCCGGGTCGACGCTGGTGGCCCGCCTGTCGACCCTCCCGGTGACGGAACAGGATCGAGTCCTGGTCGAGGTCGTGCGGTCGCGCGCCGCGGTCGTGCTGGGTCACGGTGCCGGTGGTGCGGTCGAGGCGGATCGGGCGTTCAAGGACCTCGGGTTCGACTCGCTGACCGCGGTGGAACTGCGCAACCGGCTGCTCGCCGAGACCGGCGTACGGCTGGCGGCGACCGTCGTCTTCGACTTCCCGTCGCCCGCCGCGCTCGCCGCCCACCTCTTCGACGAGCTCGACACCGGTCCCGCCCCGGCCACCGACCCGGTGCTCGCCCGGCTCACCAGCCTGGAGTCGCTGGTGGCGGAGCTGGCCGCGTACGACCTGACCGGCGCCGACGTCGCCGGCCGGCTGCGCGAGGTCGGGGAACGGCTGGCCGGG
>DATMCA010001575.1:0-5595 GCA_035559015.1 Umezawaea sp.
TTCCTGGCGGTCGCGCTGCTGGACCACCGGATCGAGGCCGAGGTGTCCCCCGCCGGGCTGAGCACCCTGGTGCAGGCCGCTCGGCGGTGGCCGCACCTGCGGAAGCGGGCCGAGGCCCTGTTCACGGCCGATCCCGAACTCGCGCGCACCGCGGGCGCGTCGACCCTGCTGGCGCTGGTGGAGATGTCGTCGATCCCGCTGCTGCGGGCCATCGCCCCGCACGTGTTCGAGGAGCAGCGGTTGACGGGGGACGTGCTGCCCGCGGTGCTGACCCGTCGGCTGGTCGAGCACGCCGTCGCCGTCGGGTCGGACCGGCTGGAGCACGCCGAGCTGTACGGGATGCTGGGGGCTCGGGCCGCGTTGGCGTCGCTCCGGGACGAGGCCCTGGTCGCCGCTCACCGCGAAGTCGCGCTGTACCGCCAACTCGCCGCGGGCGACGAGTCCGAGCACCGGCCCGCGCTCGCCGAAGCGCTGGGGGACCTGGGACTCCGGTACGTGGCCGCGGGCCTGCCCGGTGAGGCCCTGCTCGCCACGCAGGAATCCGTGGCGCTGTGCGAGGAGGTCGTCGGCGAGGACCCGGAACGCCTGCCGCAGTTGGCCGCCGCGTTCGAGCAGCTCGCCCAGCGGTGCACGGCGCTGGGGCTGCGCGAGGACGCCGTGGAGGCGATCGGGCGCGCGACGGCGCTGTACCAGCGGTTGGCGGTGGGCAGTCCGGGGATGTTCCGGCTCGACTTCGCGAAGGCCGGGCACCAGTTGGCCGTCCGGCTGTTCGACGTGGGGCGGACGTCGGAGGCGTCCCAGGTGGCCGAGCGGGCCGTCGAGGCCTGGCGCGTCGTCGCCGAGGCCGATCCGCGGTTCGAGCCGGACTTCGCCCGCACGCTCGCCCAGATCGGGACGGTGTTGCGCAGCAACGATCTTCGGGTCGAGGCCGTGGAGGTGGTCGAGGAGTCGATCGCGGTGCTGCGGCGGCTCGTCGCCGTGAACCCCCGCGGGTTCGAACCGGACCTGGCCGTGGCGCTGCTGTCCTGCGCCTCGCTGCTGCTGGAGGCCGACCGGCGGGCCGACGCCGTCCGGCTCGCGGAGGAGGCGGTGGCCGTTCGACGGCGGGTCGCCGAGTCCCGGTTGCCCGAGCACCAGGCGTTGCTGGCCGCCGCGCTGTGCCGGCTCGTCGGGACGACCGACCGGTTCGAGGACCGGCTCGTCGCGGCCGAGGAGGCCGTGGACCTGCTGCGGAGGGCCGGCGGGTCCCGCGTCGACCTCGCGGTGGCCTGGGCGGCGTTGGCCGGGGTGCTGCTGTACGACCGGCGCGACTACGAGGCGCACCGGGCCGTGGACGAGGTGCTGCTGATCGTCCGGCTGCTGCCCCGGCAGGTGCTCGCCGTGGACGGGCCTCGGGTCACGCGGGCGATGGTGGTCCTGTCGGACGAGCTGTCCGCCGTCCGGCACCACGGGAAGGCCGTCGAACTGGCCGAGCAGGTGGTGGCGCTCTGGCGCGACCTCGCCGACCCGGCCGCCCACCTCTACGCCCTGCACCGCCTGGCACTGGCCCTCGACCACGCCCGCCGGCACGACGAGGCCCGCGACGTGGCGCACACGGCCGTCGTCCTCTGGCACCTGCTCCGCACACCGGAGGACCTGGCGGCGGACATCGGCTACTCCGAGGCGCTCGCCAACTACGCGAAGCTCTGCGCCGTCACCGGCACCGCGCTCGAACACGCCCTGGACGCGGCCCACCGCGCGGTTCAGGTGGCACGCCGGGCGAACACCTCGCCTGCCGGTCTGACCCGCGCGCTGACCGCGGTCGACCTCGTCCTCGACGCCGCGGCCACACCGTCCTGAGTGGTCGGTGCGCCCGTTGTGGCGCAACGGGTTCAGCGGGGCGGGGTGATCACGGCGCTGCGCACCTGGGCCATGACCGTGGTGAGCGCCGCGCGCAGCGGGTCGATGTTCCGGCGCGTCTGCGTCAGCAGGATGCCGCCCTGCAACGCCGCCAGCAGCGCCAGCGCGAGGTCGTCGGGATCGGTGCCCTCGCGCAGTTCGCCGCGGGCGTGCATCGCCCGGAGTCCCCGTTTGAGCGGGGCCTCCCAGCGCGCGAACGCCTGCACGAGCTGCATCCGGACGCCCTCGGAGGTCTCGGCGAGCTCGCTGGCGAGGCTGCCTAGTTCGCAGCCGCCGACGAAGTCCCGCTCGACCTGGGTGTCGATCGCGTTGCGGCACCACCTCTCCAGCTTCTCGACGCTGTCGGGGTCCGCCGGTCCGTCCGGGTCGCCGAGGCCCGCGTGGAACTCGATGACGGCCGCGACGAGTTCCGACTTGTCGGAGAAGTAGTGGTACACCTGCGAAGTGCTGACCTTGGCCTCGGCCATGACGTCCTGGATGGTCGTCCCGGCGACGCCGCGGGCCATGATCACCCGTGCCGCCGTCTCGACGATCCGGTCGCGGGTCGCGCGGCCGCGCCTGGTCAGGTTCCTCGTGTCGGCCACCGCGTCCTCCTCCGTCGTGGGGTCGACGACGGTAGCACGGACTGGAATTGACATTCCATTTTTGCCTGCGGAGACTCCGGAACAGCGGCCGATCAGGGCCGTTTCGCCTACCGGACAACGGAGAACCGCCATGCCCAGCACCCAGTCCGACGCCCTCCGGGACCTCATGACGCGGATGACCGAACGGACCACCTCCAACCCGGAGATGGGGCTCCCGGAGCTGCGCGACCTGGTGGAGGGACTGTCCACCGTGGCCGGTGAACCGACCGGGGTCACCTACGAGGACGTGGTCGCGGGTGGTCGCCCGGCCCTCTGGTGCAACCCCTCGGGAGCGGCGGAAGACCGCGTCGTCCTGTACTTCCACGGCGGCGGGTTCCTGGGCAACTCCGCGAGCAGCCACCGGAAACTGGCCGCTCACCTGGCGAAGGCCGCCGGGGTCCGCGCGCTCGTGGTCGACTTCCGGCTCGCGCCGGAGCACCCCTTCCCGGCCCAGCTCGACGACGCGGTCGCCGCCTACGAGTGGTTGCTGGACAACGGGTTCCAGGCCGGGAACATCGCCACCGCCGGTGACTCGGCGGGCGGGAACCTGGCCACCGGTGCGGTGCTGCGGCTGAGGGACGAGGGCAGGCCCCTGCCGGCCGCGATCGTGGCGATGTCGCCGTGGTACGACCTGGAGGCCACCGAGGGGACGCTGGACACGAACGCCGCGACGGACGCCTTCCTGAGCCGACCGCTGATCCAGACCATGGCGGGCATGTACCTCGGCGCCGACGGCTCCGCGACGGACCCCCTCGCGAACCCCCTGCACGCCGACCCGACCGGACTTCCGCCGGTGTACCTCAGCGCGGGCGGCGACGAGGGGCTGCTGGACAACGCGTTGCGGTTCGCCGACCTGGCCCGCGCCGCGGGCGTCGACGTGACCCTGGAGGTGGTGCCGGGCATGCAGCACGTCCACACGGCGATGGCGGGTCGCGCACCCGAGGCGGACAGCACGCTGGCCGCCATCGCGAGCTGGCTCCGCCCGTTGCTGGAACTGGCGTAGCGAAGGAGAACGGCGGGCACCGCTACCGCGATGCCCGCCGCCACCGAGCCGAAACTGCCGAACCCCGGCCCTACCGCCGGGGTCCGACGGCTCTGTTCAGCCGGTCGTCACCAGCGACCGGAGGAAGAAGGCCACGTTGGCCGGGCGTTCCGCGAGCCTGCGCATGAAGTAGCCGTACCACTCGTCGCCGTACGGCAGGTAGACGCGCATGGTGTTGCCCGCCGCGGCGATCCGCTTCTGCTCCTCGGGGCGGATCCCGTACAGCATCTGGAACTCGTAGCTGTCGAGCGGCCGCGTGCCCGCCAGATCCGCGGCGATGGCGATGAGCCTCGGGTCGTGCGAGGCGACCATCGGGTAGCCCTCGCCCGCCATGAGGACCTTCAGGCAGCGGACGTAGGAGAGGTCCACGTCGGCCTTGTCCTGGAACGCCACCGATTCCGGCTCCTGGTAGGCGCCCTTGCACAGGCGCACCCGCGACCCCGCGTGGGCGAGGTCGCGGCAGTCCTGCTCGGTGCGCTTCAGGTACGCCTGGAGCACCGCGCCCACCCACGGGAAGTCCACCCGCAGCTCGCGCAGGACGTCCAACGTGGCGTCCGTGGTGGTGTGGTCCTCCATGTCCAGCGTGACCGTGGTGCCGATGGCCCCGGCGGCGGCGCAGATCTTCCTGGCGTTCTCCAGGGCGATCTTCTCGCCGTCCACGGCCAGCGACTGGCCCACGGCCGAGAGCTTGACCGACACCTCGGCCCGTCCCGCGTAGCCGGCGGTGTCCAACCTGGACAGCAGCTCCACGTAGGCCGAGACGGTGGCGTCCGCCTGCCCCGCGTCCACGGTGTCCTCGCCCAGGTGGTCGAGGGTCACGTAGCGGCCGTCGGCCACCAGCGCGCCGGTGGCGTGGATCGCCGCGTCCACGTTCTCGCCCGCGATGAAGCGGTCCACGACCGGACGCGTGAGCGGCGTGCGTTCCACCAGCTTGCGCGCGCCGGTCGAGCGGGCGGCGGCGAGGAGTGTGGAGCGGAGCATGGCGGTCTCCCTCAGCCCTGGTGCGGGTGGCGGTACGAGGTCGGAGCCACGAAGGTCTCCTTGATGGAACGGGGGCTGACCCAGCGGAGCAGGTTGTGGATCGAGCCCGCCTTGTCGTTCGTGCCGGAGGCCCGGCCGCCGCCGAACGGCTGCTGGCCCACGACCGCGCCGGTCGGCTTGTCGTTGACGTAGAAGTTGCCCGCCGCGAAGCGGAGCTCCCGCTGGGCGTCGGCGATGGCGCCGCGGTCCCTGGCGATGATCGAGCCGGTGAGGGCGTACGGGGACGCGCTCTCCATCTGGCGCAGCACCTTGTCGTAGTCGGCGTCGTCGTAGACGTGGACCGACAGGACCGGGCCGAAGTACTCGGTGGTGAAGACCTCGTGGCTCGGGTCCGTGCCGAGCAGGACGGTCGGCTGGACGAAGAAGCCGACGCTGTCGTCGGCCGTGCCGCCCGCGATCACTTCGAGGGTGCTGTCGGTGCGGGCCGCGTCCAGCACGCCCGAGAGCTTGTCGAACGAGCGGCGGTCGATGACCGCGCCCATGAAGTTGTCGAAGTCGGTCACGTCGCCGACGGTCAGCGCGGCCACGTCCGCGAGGAACGCGTCCTTCATCCGGGCCCACACCGAGCGCGGCACGTACGCCCTCGAAGCGGCCGAGCACTTCTGGCCCTGGTACTCGAAGGCGCCGCGGACCAGCGCGGTGCGCAGCACGTCGACGTCGGCCGACGGGTGGGCGAGCACGAAGTCCTTGCCGCCGGTCTCGCCGACGATCCGCGGGTAGCTCCGGTAGTTCGCGATGTTCGCGCCGACCTGGCCCCAGAGGTGCTGGAACGTCCTGGTGGAGCCGGTGAAGTGGATGCCCGCGAGGTCCGGGGACGCGAGCGCCACGTCGGACACGGCGATGCCGTTGCCGGGCAGGAGGTTGATGACGCCCGGCGGCAGGCCGGCCTCTTCGAGCAGGCGCATGGTGAGCTGCGCGGCGAAGCCCTGCGTGGGGGACGGCTTCCACAGGACCACGTTGCCCATCAGCGCGGGCGCGGTGGGCAGGTTG
>DATMCA010001576.1:0-2161 GCA_035559015.1 Umezawaea sp.
CGAAACAGTCGGACAGCGCCCGGTCTGACCGCCTAACGCAAGGCCATTGGGGGCACGCCCCGCCACGACATATGCGTGGCGGGGCGTGCTGCGTCGGCCCTCGCCCCCTCGCGGCGTGATCGTCCGTCCCTGTGCGTGGGGAACGACCGCCCCGCGCACAGGGACGGCCCCGGAGCACCGTGCGCCCCGGGGCCGTTCTCGATTGTCCGGGGCCGACCGCGGCGACCGCGGCGCCACACGCGGCCGACCCCGGGTCTCAGTTCGCCGCAGCGGCCTCGGCGTCGAGGTGCTCCTCGAACGCCGCGACGATGGCCGCATCCTCGAGTGAGGACGCCACAGCCTCGGTGAACGCGGCATGTTCGGGGTTCGACACCTCGAACGGCCCCGGCTGGCCATCGGCCGGCGACGGCGGGTGCATGACCGTCTTCGGTGGCAGCGCCCCACTGAGCCGCTGCTGGCGCTCCTTCGCGGCCGCGTACTCGGTCGAGAAGGGGAGCGTGCTGTGCCCCGAGGAGCACGCTCCACTCCCCGACGACCAAGGAGACGCACTGGCTACCACGATATCATCGTCGTCCCGGTGGCGATCCTGTCCGCGTGGGCCGGGCACCATGAGGCCCGGTTCACGCTGGCGAACTACGTGCATGTGAGCGATGAGGATCTGTCCGCGGGCGCCGTCGCCCTCGGCGAGCTGTACGGCACGACCAACTGAAGATCGATGTGAGACGAAGGGCCGTCAGAGGACAGAGGCCCCAAGCCTCACCGAAGTGAAACCGGGCCCTGACCTGCGAACTTGCTGGTGCGCCCGAAGGGATTCGAACCCCTAACCTTCTGACGCTTCTATATTTGTCAAGCCGGAGAATCCGAAGCCGTCGTGGCCGCCATCGTTGCAGTGAGGGCTCGGTGGAGCTCGCGGGCGATGTAGCGCTTGAGGCAGCGGCGGATCTCGCGAGTGGTCTTGCCCTCGGCGGTGCGGCGGGCCACGTAAGCCTTGGTTCTCGGGCAGCACCGCATGCGGACCATGGCGATGGTGTGCAGCGCGCTGTTGAGCGCTCGATCGCCGCCACGGTTGAGCCGGTGTCGCACGGTGCGGCCGCTGCTGGCCTCCAGTGGGCTGGTGCCCGACAGCGCGGCGAACGCAGCGTCGTTGCGGCACCGGCCGACGTGGGAGAAGCCGACGATGACCTGGGCGGCGGTGACCGGGCCGATCCCGCGCCGGTCGGTCAGCCCGGGCGCCATGTCCTCGACGACGGCCTGCAGCTGAGCCCGGTTCTCCTTCAGCGCGCGTCCGCCATCGCGTATGGCCAGCGCGAGACGGCGGATCTCACCGTGTCGCACCGCCTGCTCACGAGTGGCGCCGGCGCGGGGCTGTCGGTCGGCCAGCTCGGTCAACACGGCGTCGGACAAGGCGCCCCGGGCCAGATCGCGGTCGGCGTCGTTGTCGCTGCCGAGCAGCAGCGCGCGCAGCCGGTTGGTCTGCGCGGTGGCGGCGACGGTCAGGTCGTGGCGGGCGCCGAGCAGGATCCGCAGCGCCTCGCGGTCGCCATCGACCCGCGGTGCCGGTAGGTGGGTGGCGTCCAGGCGCAGCGCGGACAGCACGGCCAGGTGCGCGTCGATCGCGTCGGACTTGCCCTTGCCGTGTCGTGCGCTGCGCGGCGGTTGCTCAGACTCGAGGACCGGTAGGCCGGCCGCGGTCAGCGCGCGGGACAGCCCGACGCCGTAGCTGCGGCTGCCCTCGATCGAGGCGACCAGCCGCGGGCCGGGGGTGTGGTCGACGATCCAGGCCAGCAGCTGGGCGTAGCCGGTGCTGTCATTGCGGATCGAGCATCGTGCGATCGGAACACCGTTCGGGGAGGCGATCTCGACTTCGTGGGTATCGCGGTGGGTGTCGACCCCGACGACGGCATCGACAACCTCTGCCAGCATGGGCACCGGCCTGGTCCTTCCAGCGGGGAGCGGGTCGAAAGATCGGCACCGGCCTGGGTAGGAGTCACCGAGCGGCATATCTGTGACGGGTCACGCCCCACGCGGGAGCGGACAGGCTTCTGATCAGGCCAACTGGTGGGCCAGGCCGGTGCCGGCACCCCGACGGACAGGTCAGAAGAAGGGCACGCCGCAGCGGCCGGATCCGTAGTGAGTCACATCGGGGCACCGGCACCGAGCC
>DATMCA010001577.1:0-9089 GCA_035559015.1 Umezawaea sp.
TCGCCGAGTCCGTGGAAGGCGCGCTGACGCTGGCCCGCCGGGCCGCCGAGGCGGGCGTGAAGAACGGTGTCGTGCACGACAAGCTGTACCTGCCCGGCCTGCTCAAGCTGAAGCGCCTGGTGGACAGCGGGTTCTTCGGCCGGGTGCTCAGTGTGCGCGGCGAGTTCGGCTACTGGGTGTTCGAGGGCGACTGGCAGCCTGCGCAGCGGCCGAGCTGGAACTACCGCGCCGAGGACGGCGGCGGCATCACCGTGGACATGTTCTGCCACTGGAACTACGTGCTGGAGAACCTGTTCGGTTCGGTGACCTCGGTGATCGCCAAGACCGCCACCCACATCCCGACCAGGGTCGACGAGGCGGGCGAGTCCTACGACGCCACGGCCGACGACGCCGCGTACGCCATCTTCGAGCTGGAGGGCGGTGTGATCGCCCAGCTCAACTCGTCGTGGTGCGTCCGCGTGCACCGCGACGAACTGGTCGAGTTCCAGGTCGACGGCACCAGGGGCAGCGCCGTGGCGGGCCTGCGCAAGTGCGTGGTGCAGCCCCGTGAAGCCACTCCGCGCCCGGTGTGGAACCCGGACCTGGAGGAGACCCGCTCGTACCGCTCGCAGTGGCAGGAGGTGCCGGACAACGCCGACTTCCACAACGGGTTCAAGGCGCAGTGGGAGCAGTACGTCCGGCACGTGGTCGAGGACGCCCCGCACCCGTACGACTTCATGGCCGGTGTCCGCGGGATCCGCCTGGCCCAGGCGGGTCTGGAGTCGTCGCGCACCAACCGGCGGGTCGAGCTGTGATCACGCTGCCCACCCTCGACGGGGGCCTGCGCGACCACACGCCGCGCGGGCCCGTGACGTGGACCAGACCGGCCGCGCCGCCGCGGTCCCGGATCGCGTTCGCCGCCGCCCACGTGGTGGCCGACCCGTTGGGGGACAACGGCCCCGGCGCGCCCGCCGTGGTGGACTGGGACAGCACCCTCGGGTTCCGCAGGCACCTCTGGTCCTACGGCCTCGGGGTCGCCGAGGCGATGGACACCGCCCAGCGCGGCATGGGCCTGGACTGGGCCACCACGCGGGAGCTGATCCGCCGCAGTTCCGCCGAGGCCAAGGACCTCGGCGCGCGCATCGCCGCCGGAGCGGGCACGGACCACTCGGACGCGACGACGCTGGACGAGGTCGTGCGCGCGTACTCCGAGCAGTTCGACGTGGTCCAGGAGGCGGGCGCGCAGGTCATCGTCATGGCCAGCAGGCACCTCGCCCGCCTGGCCTGCGGTCCCGCCGACTACCGGCACGTGTACGACCGGCTGCTCCCGAACGCCGCCGCCCCGGTGATCCTGCACTGGCTCGGGCCGGTGTTCGACCCGGCCCTGGAGGGCTACTGGGGCTCGTCGGACGTCGACACCGCGACCGCCGCGTTCCTCGACCTCGTGCACGCGCACGCCGACCATGTCGACGGCGTGAAGGTCTCCCTGCTCGACGCGGAGCACGAGAGGTCGTTGCGCGCCAAGCTCCCCGCCGGGGTCCGCCTCTACACCGGCGACGACTTCAACTACCCCGAGCTGATCAAGGGCGACGGCACGTCCGCGAGCGACGCCCTGCTCGGCATCTTCGCCGCCATCGCCCCGGCCGCGTCCCACGCGCTGCGGGCGCTGGACGACGGCGACCTCGCGGCCTACGACGCCGCGTTCGCCCCGACGCTCCCCCTGGCACGTCACGTCTTCGGCTCGCCGACGTACTACTACAAGACCGGCATCGCCTTCCTGGCCTGGCTCTCCGGGCTCCAGCCGGGCTTCTCCATGGTCGGCGGCCTGCAGAGCGCCCGGAGCCTGCCCCACCTGGCGGAGACCTACGTCCTCGCCGACGAGGCCGGGCTCCTACCCGATCCCGAACTGGCCGAGCACCGCCTGTCGTCCCTGCTCGACGTCTACGGGGTGGTCCGGTGAACCGCCTGTCCCTCAACCAGAAGACCGTCGACTCGTGCTCGCTGCCCGAGGCCGTCGCCGCCTGCACCCGTGCGGGCATCACGTCGATCGGCGTCTGGCGGGAACCGCTGCGGGAGCACGGTGTCCGGGCCGGCGCGGCCCTCATCGCCGACGCGGGCCTGCACGTCTCGTCCCTGTGCCGAGGAGGGTTCTTCACCGCGCCCGACCGCGACCGGGTGCTGGCCGATAACCGGCGGGCCATCGACGAGACGGCGGCGTTGGACGCCGACTGCCTGGTCCTGGTCGTCGGCGGCCTGCCTCCCGGCAGCCGGGACCTCCCGGCGGCGCGAGCGACGGTCGCCGACGTCCTCGCGGAACTCGTGCCGTACGCGGCCGACCGCGGTGTCCGCCTGGCGCTCGAACCCATGCACCCGATCTACGCCGCGGACCGCGGTGTCCTGTCCACCCTCGGCCAGGCCCTGGACCTGGCCGAACAGCACGACCCCGCCGTGGTCGGCGTGGTCGTGGACACCTTCCACGTGTGGTGGGACCCGGACCTGGAACGTCAGGTCGCCAGGGCCGCGGGCCGCATCGCGTCGTTCCAGGTGTGCGACTGGATCACCCCGCTGCCCGCCGACGCGCTGCTCGCCCGCGGGATGATGGGCGACGGCCACATCGACTTCCGGCGCATCGCGGACCTCGTCGCCGACGCGGGCTACACCGGTGACGTCGAGGTCGAGATCTTCAACGCCGACGTGTGGCGCGAAGACCCGGACACCGTGGTGGCGACCGTCGTGCGGACGTTCGCCGAGCACGTCAGCGCTGCTGCCACATCGAGTAGATGAGGTCGGCGCCGTCCGAGCACACCACCTGGGGCATCGAGCCCTCGGGAACCTGGTTGCACGACATCGGCCCGATCGCGAGAGGCGGCAGGCCGGTCTTCGGCTCGGAGCGCTGGGCGTAGTAGTCGACGAGGAACGCGGTGGCCTGGTCGCACGTGAGCCTGCCCGCCGGGGTCTCGACGACGACCGCGAGCATGTCCTTGCCCAGCGCTCCGGTGAACGGCTGGTCGCAGTACTGGGCAGGCGCGTTCTCGTCGACCGACGGCGGCGCGGTCGAGGCGGTCGGGGCGGTCGGTTCGGGCGCGGCCGTGGTCGTCGTCCCCGCCGAGGTGGTCGTCACCGGGGGAGCGGACGACGTCGTGCCGGAGCCGGAGCCGGTGACGACGCTGGAACAGCCCGTGACCAGCACGGCGAGCAGCAGTGACGCGATGGCGAACCTCATGCCACCAGGTTCGACCGCTCGGCCCCGACCGTTACGCCGACCGGGGTGACACGCGGGTCACCGCCCACCGACCCCGGAGATCGACGAGGGCACACTGGTGCGGTAGCGGACCAGTGAGGGGAATCGCCCGTGACGCGTTGGCTGGAAGGCATCGTCCAGATCACCGAGCCGGACGGGGTCGTCGACCTCGGCCCCGGCCACCTGGACCCGGCGCTGCTGCCGACGGACCTGCTGAGGACCGCGTACGCCGACGCGTTCGACGACTACGGGCCCGCGGGCCTCACCTACGGCGAGAACCAGGGGCCGTTGCCGCTGCGGGAAGCGCTGGCCAAGCGCGTCACGGCGGCGGACGGCGTCCCGTGCCACGCCGACCAGGTCGTCATCACCGCGGGCACGTCCACCACCCTGGACCTGCTGGCCCGCTGGGCCGTTCCCGCCGCGGACACGGTCGTGGCGGACACCTTCGCCTACGACTACGGGATGCGCGTCTTCACCGAACGCGGTCTCGCGGCGGTCCGCGTTCCCGCCGACGCGGACGGGATGGACCCGGCGGCGCTCGACGAGGCGCTGGCGTCGCACCGCGACCGGGTCGCACTGCTGTACCTGCTGCCGACGTTCCACAACCCCACCGGTCTGGTGCTGCCCGAGGGCCGACGGCTGGAGCTGATCGCCGTGGCCCGGCGGCACGGCGTGCGGATCGTGGAGGACGACGCCTACGCCGACGTCGTCCTGGGCTCGCCGCCGCCCACGTCCGTCGCCGGTCTGGCCGGCTACCGGGGCGTCCTCCGGCTGGGCACGTTCTCCAAGTCCCTGGCACCGGGCCTGCGCCTCGGCTGGCTGGCCACCGACGCCGCCACCGCGAAGGGGCTGGCCGAGAGCGCCGCGTTCAGCAGCGGCGGCGGCCTCAACCACCTGGCGGCCGTGGCCGTGGCGGGCCTGCTGGAGAGCGGGGCGTACGACCGGCACGTGGCGTGGCTGCGGGAGGAGTTCCGGCAGCGCCGGGACGCGCTGGTCTCCACCCTGCGCGCCCTCCTGCCGCCGGAGTTCCGGTTCACCACCCCGGACGGCGGGTTCTTCCTCTGGATCACCCTCCCCGACGGGGTCACCGAGGAGGCCGCGGTCGCCGCGGCGGCACGGGCGGGAGCACCGGTCTCGCCCGGCTCCCGGTTCGGCCGCGGCGCGGCGGCCACCATCCGGCTCTCGTGGAGCTTCCACGGGCCGGACGCGCTCACCGAAGGTGCTCGGCGGCTGGCTCGGGCGCTGGTCGCTCCAGGGCCGCGGTGAGGCGCTCGACCAGCGTCGCGACCGCCGCGCGGAGTTCCGGACCGCCCTCGACGCGGAAGCCGAACGGCACGGTCGCCAGCCACTCCTGCGCGTACATCGCCGGGTTGTTGGTGCTGCCGACGAGCAGGCACCCGTTCCCCGAGGCCTCCAGGCGGCCCATGGGAGGCCGGATCCACGGCGCGACCTCGGCGAGCGGGGCGTCGAACACCACGCGGGTGGTGAACCTCCAGCCCTTGCCCAGGTTCTCCTCCACCGCGGCCGCCGGGTCGAGGCCGTCGGGCGGGGTGAACCCGTGCGCGGTCCGCCGCACCGCGCGGATCCGGTCGACCCGGTAGGTGCGGACGGCGTCCGCGCGGTGGGAGTGGCACAGGAGGTACCAGCGCCCGTGCCGCGCGACGACCGCCCACGGGTCCACCTCGGCCTCCCACTCGTCGCCGGACTCGCCCCGGTAGACGACCTGCACCCGTGACCGGGCGGCGATGGCGGCGACCAGCGCGCTGACCGTGGCGGAGTCGGGCCGGGCCGCCTGCCGGTCGGGCACCGCCGACGCGTGCTCCCGCAGGGCCGCCGCCCGCCTGCCGACGTTCTCGGGCAGCGCCCGCACCACCTTGCCCAGCGCCGAACCGACGAGGTCGTCCGCCGCCGGTCCGCTGTCCAGCACCGCCATGACCAGCCCGAGCGCCTCGGGTTCGGTGAACACGACCGGCGGCAGCCGCGTCCCGCGCCCGAGCCGGTACCCGCCGTACGGGCCCCTGGTCGACTCCACCGGGATGCCCGCCTCGCGGAGGATCCCGACGTACCGGCGCGCGGCGCGTTCCGTGACGCCCAGGCACGCGGCGAGTTCGTCAGCCGTGACGCCGGGGCGGTCGCGCAGCACCTCCAGGGCGCGCAGGGCCCGTGCGGTGGGACTGATTTCGGTCGACACCCGAGCAGGGTACGCATTCCGGAAGCCGAACGTCCGGAATGCGTTCTAGCGTGACGCCCCATGACCGAGTTCCTCGACCAAGACCTCACCGGGGCGCGCTTCGAGAACGTGGGCCTGCGGGACTCCGCGTTCACGAAGGTGCGCTTCACCGACTCCACCCTGCACGCGGTCGACTTCAGCGGCTCGCTGATCCACGGAGCGATGTTCGTCGGCGCCCGGCTCCGCGGCGTCGAGCTGGTCGACGTGCGGATCAGCGGCGAAGTACGTGACGTCGTCGTCAACGGCGTCGACATCGGCCCGCTCGTCGACGCCGAGCTGAACCGCCGAACACCCGAGCGGGCGAAGATGCGCCCCACCGACCCGGACGGCTTCCGGGAGGCGTGGGACATCCTCGAACGCCGGTGGGAGGAGACCGTCGCGCGGGCCAGGACGTTCCCCGAGGAGGCGCTGCACGCGAGCGTCGACGGCGAGTGGTCGTTCATCCAGACCCTGCGGCACCTCAACTTCGCCAGTGCGGCCTGGGTCGGTCGGATGGTGCGCGGTGTCCTCTCGCCGTGGCACCCACTCGACCTCCCGTGGGACGAGGCGCCGGGCTGGGACGGCATCCCGTGGGACCGCGAGGCCCGGCCGTCGCTGGACGAGGTGCTGGCCGTTCGGCGCGACCGGCAGGCGATGGTCCGCGACGTCCTCGCGTCCCTCACCGCCGACCGGTTGGCCTCCGAGGTGACCCGCGCCGAACCCGGCTGGCCGAGGGAGGAAGCCTTCCCCCTCAGGACGTGCCTCCGGATCGTCCTCAACGAGGAGTGGGAACACCGGCTGTACGCCGAACGCGACCTGACCGCCCTGGAGAAGGAGAACTGACGTGGACATCGTGCTCATCGGCGGCCTCTGGCTCGACGGCTCGGCCTGGCAGGACGTCGTCCCCGCCCTGGAGGCGCTGGGCCACCGCCCGGTGCCGCTGACCCTCCCCGGCCAGGGCGACGGATCCACGACCGCCACGCTCGACGACCAGGTGGCCGCGGTGCTGGCCGCCGTCGACGCGGCTCCCGAAAACCCCTTGGTGGTAGGGCATTCCGCCGCCTGCACCCTCGCCTGGCTGGCCGCCGACGCGCGTCCGGAGAAGGTCGCGAAGGTCGCCCTGATCGGCGGCTTCCCCACCACGAACGGCAAGCCCTACGCCGATTTCTTCGACCTGGTCGACGGCGCCATGCCGTTCCCCGGCTGGGATCCCTTCGAGGGCCCGGACTCCGCCGACCTGGACGAGGCCGCCAAGCGGTCCTTCGCCGCCGCGGCGATCCCCGTGCCCGGCGGGGTCGCGAAGGGCGTGGTGCGCTACACGGACCCACGCCGTTCCACCGTGCCGGTCCTGGTGGTGTGCCCCGAGTTCAGCCCGGCCCAGGCACGCGAGTGGATCGCCTCCGGTGACGTGCCGGAACTGGCCGAGGCCAAGCACGTCGACCTCGTGGACATCGACTCGGGCCACTGGCCGATGCTCACCGCACCGGCCGAACTGGCCCGGCTCCTCGTGGAGGGCTAGAGGCGCAGCCGATCCCGGAGCGCTCGGGCCACGCGGCCCATCAGCGCCTCGGCCTCCGGCTGCGCCGACGCGGCCACCCGCGACTCGGTCAGCGCGACGACGGCGAACACCCGGCCGTCGTCGTGCTCCACGACCCCGGCCTCGTGCCGCAGGTTCAGCAGCGTGCCCGTCTTGGACGACCACGTCGACGAGTCCGACGTGAAGTCCGGTGCGAGCCGCTGGCGCAGGACGTTGTGCGCCAACAGGTTCCGGACCCGAGCCGCCACACCGGGGTCGATCCTGGTCGGCACCCACAGCTCCTGCAACAGGTCGGCCACCGCCCGCGCGGTTCCCGAACTGGCGCGGCTCACGTCGAGCTGCGGCACGGGGTGCCCGCGCCCGGCCGTGCGCGCGCCGATGGCGAGCGTGTGGGCCAGGTGCACCTCGTCGGGGTCGAAGCGCTCCACGGGGGTGTCGGTGAGGTCGCTGATCGGGTGCCGCACGGCGATGCCCCGCACCCCGAGCCCACGCAGGCGGCGACCGACCTCGGCGGGTGGCGTGAGGGCGAACAGCGCGTCCGCGGCGGCCCCGTCGCTGATCGACGTGCTCAGGTAGACCAGGTCCTCCACGGCGACCGACGTGGTGTGGCGGAACCTGCTCAACCCCGGCGGTCCCGCCACGTCCGGGTCGCTCGGCCGCACGAGGACCTGCTCGGCGCCGTCCAGCTCCCCGGTGCGGACCCGGTCCAGGGTCGCGACGGCCAGCGGCACCTTCACCAGCGAGGCCAACGGGAACTCCACGTCGGGGTCGATGCCGATCTCGTCGCCGGTGCGCAGGTCGCGCACCAGGAACGACCCGCGCAGCCCGCCGTCGTCCAACTCCTCGCGCAGCGCGTTCACCAGCGCGTCGTCGCTCACGCGTCCACCTCCGCACCTTCCGCACCTTCCGCGCCGAGGCACCGGGCGACCGGACCCGCGAGCACGGTGCGGATGCGGTCGGCGTCGTCGCCGATCCCGGCGGTCACGTCGTACCCGCGCGCCAGGACGAGGCCGCCCACCGGCCGCCAGTGCAGGTCCAGCTCGTCGGCCTGGGCGGCCGGGCACAGCAGCAGGTCGGCCGACCCGAGCACCTCCGCCACGGCCGACGTCAACGACCCGACCACCACGACCTGCGAAGGCCGCAACCCCAGCGCGTCACGGGCCCGCACGATCCGGTCCCGCACGTGCGGCACGTCGTCCTCCGGTTGCAGCCACACCCGCCGCGCGGTCCGCCCACCCCGGCCGGGCCGCAGCGTGTCCAGGTACACGGTCGCCTCGGTCGGCGGTCTCGCCCCGGCCACCCCCAGCGGCACCGACCACGTGCCCTCCTCGGCGGGCACGGCCGTGAGCGCCGCCCGCACCTCCTGGGTCCGCAGCATCTCGACCCGCTCGGCGGGCCCCGCGGGGCGCAGGTCCAGGAAGACACCGCGGGCACGCGCGTCGGCGTCCAGCCGGGCCAGCGTCCGGACCCCGCACGAGCCGGGCACGGCCAACCCCAGCGGACGCCGTCCGGCGCGGCGCGCGTCGTGCTCCAGCACCTCGGCGGCCTGCACGACCCGCTTCGCGGCGGGCAGCACGTCCACCCCGAACGGGGTCAGCTTCGCGCGCCGCGCCGTCCGGTCGAACAGCCGTCCGCCGAGGCTCGTCTCCAGGGCCGCGATCCGACGGCTGGCCACCGACTGCGGGATCCGCGCCGCCGCCGCGCCGAGGGTGAAGCTGCCGCGCTCGCTCACGCTGACGAACGCCCTGCACGCACCGACCAGGTCCATGAGCAGAGCTTATGACGGAAACGCATCGAACTCGCCGTTTCCGTCTTGGACGGCATCGGGTGTTCGTGGGGAGACTGCGGGCACGATCGACTAAGAAGGGATTCCCGGTGACGAACCACCTGGTGCGCCGCGCTTTCGCGGCGGCACTCGTCGCGACCGCGTTGACCGCCTGCTCCGCGGCGGCCACCCCGACTCCACCGCCCACCACGACCTCCACGACCTCCACCGTCGAGTCCGCCGAGTTCGCCGGGCTGGAGAAGACGTTCGACGCCCGCCTGGGAGTCCACGCGATCGACACCGGCACCGGCCGCGAGGTGTCCTACCGCGACGGCGAGCGCTTCGCCTACGCCTCCAC
>DATMCA010001578.1:0-7672 GCA_035559015.1 Umezawaea sp.
CCACCACGGAGGAGGTCGAGTCCGAGGGCTTCGACCGGCGTTCCCTGGCACTGCCCGGCAGGCAGGACGACATGGTCGCCGCCATCGCCGCGGTCAACCCGCGCACCGTCGTGGTGGTCAACGCGGGCTCCCCGGTGGAGATGCCGTGGATCGACGACGTCGCCGCGGTCCTGCTGACGTGGTTCCCCGGCCAGGAGGCGGGCGCCGCGCTGGCCGACGTCCTCTTCGGCCGCACCGAACCCGCCGGCCGCCTGCCCACGACGTGGCCGGTCCGCATGGAGGACTGCCCGGTCCTCGACGTGGACCCGGTGGACGGCGTGCTGGCGTACCGGGAGGGCCTGTTCATCGGCTACCGCGCCTGGGAGGGCCGCCCGGCCGCGCCCGCGTTCTGGTTCGGCGCCGGCCTGGGCTACACGACGTGGGAGTACACCTCGGTCACCGTCACCCCGACCGATGACCTGGCCACCGTGACGATCCTCCTGCGCAACACCGGGACCAGGTCGGGCCGTGAGGTGGTGCAGGTGTACCTGTCGCCGGACGCGCCCGTGGACGACCGGCCGGTCCGGTGGCTGGCGGGGTTCGCATCCGTGGAGGCCGGGGCTGGGGAGGTCGTGGAGGCCGTGGTCGAGCTGCCACGGCGTTCGGTGGAGGCCTGGGAGGGTGGGGGCTGGGTCACGCTGTCCGGCGACTACACGGTGGACGTGGGCCACGACTACGGCGACACGAGGCTGAGCGCGGCGCTGAAGGTGTGACCTAGGCTCGCGCGGGTGACCACTTCCGAAGACTGGGCCCGCTGGCGGGCCCGGATCGACCTCGATTCCTACGACGACCGCTGGAAGCGCATGGCCGAGGCGGGGCAGGACCCGCACGGTGAGGTCGCGCTGCTGATGGCCTACGCGCCCGCGGCGGTGCTCGACGGCGGCTGCGGGACGGGGCGGGTCGGGGCCGAGTTGGCGCGGCGCGGGGTGCGTGTGGTCGGGGTGGACGTCGACGGCGACATGGTCGCGGCGGCTCGGGCGAAGGCGCCGGAGTTGCGTTGGGTGCACGTCGGCCTGGACGTGATGGACCTCGGCGAGCTGTTCGACGTGGTCGTGCTGGCGGGCAACGTGGTCCCGTACGCGGCGGCTGACATCCGAGCCACCGTGGTGGCGACGTGCACCGCCCACCTGGAACCGCGGGGCCGGCTGGTCGCGGGCTTCAGCCTGCGGCCGGGGTGGCCGTCGCTCGCCGGCTACGACACGTGGTGCGCCGCCGCCGGACTGGAACTCGAAGACCGCTGGTCCACCTGGGACCGTGAGCCGTACGCCGGTGGGGACTACGCGGTGAGCGTCCACCGGAAGCGCTGAGGGGCGGGCGTCACCGCTTCCCGGCCACGACGGCGGAGGCGATCACGTCCACGAGCTTCTCGTACCACGAGTCGTCGTAGCCGTTCTGGTGGACGAAGACGGTCCCGTCCGGCGAAACCGCGAACAGCGACGAGGCGTCGAGGTCGTACCTGTCGAGGTAGGGGCCGCGTCCGGCGGAGGTGAGCCGGACCGATCCGGCGACGCCCATGTTCTCGTCCAGTCCGACCCGCTCGAACGACCCAGCCTGCGGCCCGTAGTCCAGGATGTACCCGGAGTCCCCTGGGTGGAGTCCCGCCGCGGCGAACCGCTCGTGGGTGTCGACCCGCCAGTAGAACGGCACCCTGTCGCGGCCCTGGGCGCGTTCGCGGTCCTGTGCCTTCGCCCTGGTCTCCATCGAGAAGCGGAGGCCGCCGACCCGGTGCAGGAGCCCGTCCTCGCCGACGTACAGCCTGCCCAGCTGCCAGACGCGCGCGACGACCTCGTAGCGCTCCTTGGAAGTCCTCAGCCAGCCGCGTTCCGCCCGCACGAAACGCAGGACGAACTCCGGTCCGACTCCCGCGTTCTCGAAGAGCCGAACGGATTGCCGGAGCAGGTCCCGCGCGGAGGCGACACCGAGCGGCACCAACCGGTCCGAAGTGGCCCTGCCTGCCTGTTCGCGCGCGTCGGCCTCGTCGGCCGCGGCCTGCGCCCTCCGCATCGCGTCTTCCAAAGACATGGGGATCGACACCTCGTGGTAGTCCGACCTGGGTGGAACGGCGAGTGCCGTCAACGCTCAGTCGGCTTCCCGGAGGGATGCGTTACGCCCCCGTGCTCAACGCCGAGGGGCCGGCTGCGACGGCCTTCCGCGTCGCGACCGGCCCGGAGGGCGGAGCGTGTCGAACTTGCCGCGTGCGCTTGACCCCTTGTTCATGAAGGTCAACTACCCGACGCGGCGACGGGTCAAACCACGGTCATCGGGGGAGCTTCACGACCGTGACGAAGAAGTCGTCGATCTGCCGCACGACCTCGATGAACCGGTCGAAGTCCACCGGTTTGGTCACGTACGCGTTGGCGTGCAGGTTGTAGCTGCGCAGGATGTCCTCCTCTGCCTCCGACGTGGTCAGCACGACCACCGGGATCGACCGGAAGCGCTCGTCGGCCTTGACCTCGGCCAGCACCTCGCGGCCGTCCATGCGCGGCAGGTTGAGGTCGAGCAGGATCAGGCCGGGCCTCGGGGCGTTCGCGTGCTCGCCCTCGCGGCGCAGGAACTGGAGCGCTTCGACGCCGTCGCGGACGATGTGCAGCGAGTTGCGGATCTTGTGGTGCTCGAAGGCTTCCTGCGTCATCAACGCGTCGCCCGGATCGTCCTCGACCAGCAGGACGTCGATCACGCTCAGTGAGTCACTCATGGGGGGTCTCGGATTCCTCGACGACGGGGAGGGTGAACTTGAAGGTGGTGCCGGTGTCCTGGCTGGTGTCCAGCCAGATGGTGCCACCGTGGTACTCGATGATCTTGCGACACATCGCGAGGCCGATACCCGTGCCGGGATACGCGTCCTTGTGGTGCAAGCGCTGGAAGATGACGAAGATCCGTTCGGCGTACTCCGTGTCGATCCCGATGCCGTTGTCGCGGCAGGTGAACGTCCAGAACTCCTCGGCGCGCTCCACCGTCATCGTCACGACGGGCGGGTCCTCGCCGTGGAACTTGAGCGCGTTTCCGACGAGGTTCTGGAAGACCCCGCCGAGCAAGGACGCCTCGCCGCGCACAGTAGGCAGGTCGTCCGGGAGCTCGATCACCGCCCCCGACTCCTGGATGGCGGGGGACAGGGTGCCGACCACCTGCTTGACCAGTTCGTCCAGGTCGACGAGCGTGTGCTCGCGGGCCATGCGGCCGACGCGGGAGAACGCCAGCAGGTCGTTGATCAGCACCTGCATGCGCTTGGCGCCGTCGACGGCGAAGCCGATGTACTGGTCGGCGCGCTCGTCGAGCTGGCCGCCGTAGCGGCGTTCCAGCAGCTGGCAGAAGCTCGCGACCTTGCGCAGCGGTTCCTGGAGGTCGTGCGAGGCCACGTAGGCGAACTGCTCCAGCTCGGCGTTGGACCGCTGCAACTCGGTGGACTGGGCGTCCAGCCGCTCGTGGGCCTCGCGGACCGAGTCGAGGTCCCGGACGATCCGGCCGCGCATGCCGTCGATGTCGTGGCCGAGCATCACGATCTCGCGCGGTCCGGTCACGTCGACCGCCCGTTGGAAGTCGCCGGACGCGACGGTCCTGACCTGCTCGGCCAGACCCGCCAGCGGCAGGATCAGGATCCGGTACAGCACGACGGCGACCACCGCGATCAGCACGACCAGCAGCACGCCGACGCTCATGGACAGCCAAAGCACGACGTTGGCGGCGTGGTCGAGCTTGGCGCGCGCCGCGTCGACGTCGACGGCCATCTTGCCTTCGAGGTCCTTCGCGGCGTTGCGCACGCTGTCGAACAGGGACTTGCCCTGCTCGGCGGACGCGGCTTGGAGGCTGGGGCCGTTCGCGCGGATCTGGGCGATCACCGGCTCGGCGTAGGTCGAGCGCCACGTGGCCGCGAGCCCCTGGATCCGGTTCAGCTCGGCCGTGTACTCCGGCCTCCCGTCACCGAGGCGGGAACGGGCCGAGTCGAACGCGGTGCGCTCGTCGGCCTGACCGGACAGGTAGGGCGCCAGGAACTCGTCGCGGCCGCTGAGGGCGAACCCGCGCACCCCGGTCTCCTGGTTCACGTACGAGGTCGACAGCTCCTGCACGTGCCTCCTGGCCGGGCCGATCTGCTCCAGCACGAGCAGGCGCGCGTCGGTCAACTGGGACAGCGACAGGGCGATGGCGCCCACCGCCCCGCCGGACACGAGGATCAGGATCCCCACGGCGGCGAACAGCAGCCGCTTGGCTGGCCACCGGGTGGTGTAGTCCGGCGAGGTCATCAGGTCCTTTCCGAGAGCAGCAGGACGGCCATGTCGTCGTCCAGTTCGCCGCCGTTGAGGTCCTCGACGCGCGCGATGAGGGTGTCGAGGAGCCAGGGCTGTCGGCGCGGCCAGTCGGGGTCGTTCCCGGCCATGCCCTCGATCAGCGAGATGAGGCGGTCCGATCCGAGCCGTTCGGTGTCGCCGACGACCCGGCCCTCGACCAGGCCGTCGGTGTAGAGCATCAGCGTCCAGTTCGGCGGCAGCGGCACGTCCAGGCCGCTCCACGTGCTGTCCGGCAGCACGCCCAGCGGCAGGCCCGCTCGGTCCCGCGGCAGCTCGACGACCCGGTCGCCGACCAGCAGCATCGGCTCCGGGTGGCCCGCCAGGTAGACGCGGGCCCAGCGGCGGTCCGGGGAGATCGTCACCATGCACGCCGTGGTGAACAGGCCGGGCTGGTGGCGTTCGTGCACCAGGATCTGGTGCAGCGTGCGCAGCACCTTCCACGGCTCCTGCTCGGCCAGCACCAGCGCGCGCCACGCGATGCGCAGGCACACGCCCAGCGCGGCCTCGTCCGGCCCGTGGCCGCAGACGTCGCCGATGATCAGCTGCAACGTGCCGTCGGACAGCCGGACCGCGTCGAAGAAGTCGCCGCCGAGCAGCATCCGGCTGCCGCCGGGCCGGTAGCGGGACTCCATGGCCAGGTCCTCGCCGTGCATGATCGGCGACGGCAGCAGGCCGCGTTCCAGCCGGGTCTTCTCGGCCGCGTGCAACTGCTCGTCGCGAAGCTGCCGGGTGATCTCCTCGGCGCGCTTGCGCTCGACCGCGTAGCGGATGCCCCTGATCAGCATCTCGCCGTCGACCTGGCCCTTGACCAGGTAGTCCTGCGCGCCCGCGGCGACCGCCCGTGTGCCCTGCTGCTCGTCCGTCAGACCGGTCAGGACGATGATCGCGGCGGGGGAGGAGAGCCTGAGCAGGCGGCGCAGGCCGTCCAGCCCGGTGGTGTCGGGCAGCCCCAGGTCGAGCAGCACGCAGTCGGCCAGCGGCAGGAGCTTCTCGGCCTCCTGGAGGCTGCGGGCGCGCGAGAGTTCGACCGGCGCGGCGACGTCCTCCAGCAGGGCTTCGACGAGGACCGCGTCCCCCTCGTCGTCCTCGACGAGCAGCACGCGCACCGGTCGAGTCGCGATCGCGACCGGTTCCGCTTCGATGAGGCTGGGCACGAGCGGGGAGAGTAGTCGACCGAGATCGGCCGGGCGTCGATGGCGAACCGTTTCGGGCTCCCGGTGCTGGTCGGGAGGGTTCGGGTCGGGACCCCGGGTGGAACCGCTTCGAGCCGGCCACCGAAGATCCTGGTGTGAACGAGTCCTCGAAGGCGCTGAGCGTGCGCGAGATGGCGGCGCTGACCAAGCGGCTGCCCAGGCGTGAACGCGGGTTCTGGTTCGGGTTCGCCATCGACGTGCTGTGGCCGATCGTGGTGCTGTTCATCCCGATGCGGATGACCGGTCAGGAGCACGTGCCGAAGACCGGTGGCGTGCTGCTGGCGTTCAACCACATCTCCTTCGCCGACCCGGTCAGCTCGACGGTGTTCGCCCTGGTGTCCGGCCGGGTGCCGCGCTACCTGGCCAAGGCGAGCCTGTGGAGGCTGCCGCTGGTCGGGTCGATCATGCGGTCGGGGAAGCACGTGCCGGTCGACCGCGGCACGAACCGCGCCGGGGAGGCGCTCAGCGGTGCCCAGGGCGCCGTGGCCGACGGCGAGTGCGTGGCCGTGTACCCGGAGGGCACGTTCACCAACGACCCCGAGGGCTGGCCGATGACGGGCAAGTCCGGCGTGGCGCGGGCCGCGCTGATCAGCCGCAAGCCGGTGATCCCCGTCGCCCAGTGGGGCACCCAGCGGCTGCTGCCCAGGGGCTCGTTCCTGCCCCGCCCGCTGCCGCGCAAGCGGGTCGACGTGGCGGCCGGGCCCGAGGTCGACCTGTCCGACCTCTACGACCTGCCCCTGTCCAAGGAGGTCCTGGACAAGGCGACCGCGCGCATCATGGCCGCGATCACCGACCTGCTGGCGGGCATCCGGGCGGTGTGAGGCGGTCGGGGGTGAGGTGGTCGTCGTGAGGTGGTCGGCCCGACCTGGATACCCCCCTGCGCGAACCAGTCGCCCCAGGTCGAGCCGACCCGGTGACCGGCCCGCCCGGCCGGCACGTCCCGATCACCCACCTCCGTTGTAGTGCACGTTCGTTGTCCGGGGTCGGCATCCGCCCGATGCCGGACAACCCCCGGACAACTCCGCCGCCTGGCCGGGCGGCTCTCAAGCCGGATGGCCGCCGCGAGACGACGGGACATGTGGTGGAGACGGGAGGATATTGTTCGTCTCGTCACGTGTGCCTAGCGTCGTTCGTGTCACCGTGAACGACGAAGGAGCAGGTCATGCGCGCAGTAGTCCAGACCGAGTTCGGCGGACCAGAGGTGCTGGAGCTGGTCGAGGTCGACCGGCCGACGCCCGGTCCCGGCGAGGTGCTGGTCCGGGTGGTCGCGAGCGGGGTGAACCCTGCCGACGCCATCGTCCGCGCCGGGTACCCGATGCTCGAACCGCCGTTCACCCTCGGCTGGGACGTGTCCGGTGTGGTGGAGGAGGTCGGCCCGGACGCCGGGTACGCCGTCGGCGACGAGGTCTTCGGGATGCCCGCGTTCCCGCGCGCCGCCAACGCCTACGCCGAGTACGTCGTGGCACGCGCCGACGAACTGGCGCGCAAGCCCGCCGGGCTGGACCACGTGCACGCCGCCGCCCTCCCGCTCGCCGCGCTCACGGCGTGGCAGGGACTGGCGAAGGCGGACGTCCAGCCGGGGCAGCGCGTGCTGGTCCACGGCGCGGCCGGTGGCGTCGGGCACCTCGTCGTGCAGATCGCGAAGGCGCTGGGGGCGCACGTGATCGCCCTCGCGAGCGCTCCCGGCCACGAGTTCGTCCGGGGTCTCGGCGCGGACGAGGTGATCGACTACCGGACCACCGACTTCACCACCGTGCTGAGCGACCTGGACGTCGTGTTCGACTCGGTCGAGCAGTCCGACCGCTCGGTCACCGTGCTGCGGCCCGGCGGAGTGCTCGTCACCATCAAGGAGCAGTTCGACCCGGAGTTGGCGGAGCGGGTCGTGGCGGCCGGGTACCGGTTCGCCGGCACGACGGTCACCCCGGACGGCGCGGGCCTGGAGGCGATCAGCGATCTGGTCGAGCGCGGACTGGTCCGGCCGCACGTCAGCGAGACGTTCCCGCTGGCCGACGTCGTGAAGGCGCACGAGCTGATCGAGTCCGGCCACACCAGGGGCAAGATCGTGCTGGTGGTGTGAGCGTGGACGTCCTGACCGAGGTGGTGGAGTCCGTCCGGACCGGGCGGCCGTCGTGCGTGCGCACCGACGGCTTCGCTCCG
>DATMCA010001579.1:0-10844 GCA_035559015.1 Umezawaea sp.
CGGGTCCCCTGGAGGTCGCGCCGGCCACCAGGACGACGTCGACGTCCTCCCTGAGCAGGGCTTCGGCCAGCGGTTCCGCCCGGTCGGGGACGTGCCCGACGTCCACCAGGTCGGCGCCCGCCGCCGCCAGCACGCCGGGCAGCACCGGCCCGATCGCGTCCCGCACCTGGCCGACGCCGGGTGTTCCGCGCCGGATCACCTCGTCACCGGTCAGCACCACCGCCACCCGCGGCCTCCGGTGCACCAGCAGGACGTCGTGCCCCACGGCCGCCGCCAGCCCGAGCGCGGCGGCCGAGACGACCACGCCCGCCCCCAGCAGCTCCCGTCCCCGTTCGGCGTCCTCGCCCGCTCGCCGGATGTGCTGACCGGCGCGAACCTCCCCGACGACGGTCATCCCGACGCGGGCGGACCGTTCGACCGGCAGGACGGCGTCGGCGCCGCGGGGGACCGGTGCGCCGGTGGAGATGGCCACGGCCCGACCCGGAGGCAGGACGGGCTGTTCGGTGCGACAACCCGGAGCGGAGGTCGGGTCGACGTCCCGGGACGTCGTGCCGTCGGCACCCCCGTTCACCTCGCGGGGGACCACGGGCACCCACCGTCCACCCGCCCGCACCTCCCCGACCAGCGTCCAGGGCGGCCTGCCCGCGACGGCGTAGCCGTCCATGGCCGAGGTGTCGAAGGCGGGCATCGGGGTGTGGGCGGTCAGCGGTTCGGCGAGGGTGGCGCCCAGTGCGGCGGGCAGCGGCACCTCGATCGCCTCCAGGGGTTTCGCGGCGTCTCGGGCCGCCTGTCGGGCTTCTGGCCAACCGGTCATGGGAGCGCTCCCGACGTGGACATCCGGCGTGGACGGTGTTATACAAGAGGCTACTTCATACTGTATACGATCTCCAATGTAAGTGGGGTGGGAACATGCCCGAACCACAGGAGATGCGGGACGTCTACGGCAGGCGGTACCGCGTTGGCGAGTCGGACCGGGAGCTGCTGGGCCGGTCGAGGAACTGGGTGCTGTGGTCCGCCTGGGCGGCGATGCTCGCGGCCGGGGTCCAGCAGTACGGGTTCGGGGCGGTCGTCCCGGTGCTCGTGGAGACCCACCGGCTGACCGACGTGGTCTGGGCGCTGGCGCTGTGGACCGTCTGCCAGGCGGCCACGGCGTTCCCCGCCGCGTGGCTGCGCGACCGCGGCCACCTGCCCCCGGCGTTGGCCGTGACCGTCGGCGGCGTGCTGTGCGGGATCGGCCTCGCGACCCTCGCCCACGCCACCAGCCTGTCGACCGTCTACCTGGGCTACTCGCTGCTCGGCGGCGTCGGCGCGGGCCTGGTCTACGCGGCCTGCGTGGGCGCGGTGGTCCGGTGGTTCCCCGAGCGCGTGACGTCCGGGGTCGGCGTCGTGAGCGGGGCGTTCGCCTACGGCTGCGTCCCGTTCGTGCTGATCGCCGGCTTCCTGCTGAACACGGGCAGCAGGGTGCTGTTCCTCGACGTCGCCGCCGCGGCGGTGCTCGTCGTCATCGTCGGCGCGGGCGCGGTGCTGAAGGACCCGCCGGAGCACTGGTGGCCCGCGCACGTCGAGCCGCGCGCGTGGGCGCTGGACAAGGCCCGGCGGCGCAACCAGTCGGCGGTCCGCCAGTACCTGCCCGTCGAAGCCCTGCGCAGCGGAGCGGTCGCGCCGATGTTCCTCGCGGTGGCGCTCGCGGCGGCCGTGTCGCTGTTCGACCTGGCCTTCCTGGCCACGTTCAGCGGCACCGACCCGCTGTGGGCCGCGGTGGCGCTCAGCGCCCTGGCGGCCTGCACGGGTGTCGGCCGGGTCCTGGTCGGCCGGATCTCCGACCGGCTCGGCCGCCGACGCACCTGGTACCTGTCGCTGCTCACCGGCAGCGCCGCCCAGTTCCTCCTGCTCTGGGCGGGCACCCACGACCGCCCGGCCGCGCTGCTGCTGGGCGCGGGCCTGGCCGGTCTGGGCACGGGCTGCTGCTACACGCTGCTGGTGGCGCTGGTCCGCGAGTACTTCGGCGAGGAGAGCGGCCTGCAGAACTTCGGCGTCCTCTACAGCGCGAAGGCCCTCGGCGGCGTGCTGGGCGTCGGCGTCGCGGGCATGGTGGTCGCGACCCACGGCTACCCGGTCGCGTTCATCGCGGCGGGCCTGGTCGGCCTCACCGGGGCGCTGCTCACCAGAGCACTGGCGCAGCCCGGCCGTTCCCGACTCCTCCCGACGTCATGACCGGCGTGCCGAGGCTGTCGCGCGGCAGGCACCCGACGCCGGGCCACGGCCAGTGCTTGCTGGAACTGGTGTCGACGCTGGCGGGCGAGGTCTGGTCGGACCGCCCCGCCGCCGTCCACCCGGTGCTGGCGTCGATCGCCAGGTCCGTCAACGACGAGTGCACCGACGACGGACGTCAACTCCTCGTCCCGTTCGCCGCGGGACTCCTGCACACGACCCGCGCGCCGGTGGTGGACCTGGTCCTGCACTGCACCTCCCTGGCGGGCGTCAAACCGCTGCGCGGCAGGCTGATCGCGCCGACCGTGGTGGCGCACGCGACCAGGATCATCGCCCTGAGGGCGGGGGACCGGCGCGACGACGTGCTGCACCACCTGCTGGCCGACTGCCTGGCGCTCTGCCACGACCCGACGAAGAACTGGTGGACCAATGGGACGAGTGACGACCAGGCGCAGGGTTTTCCGCGTGCTGGACGGGAAGGCGACCGCGCGGCCGGACACGCTGACGGTGGAGGAACCGCTGGAGATCCGGGTCGGCGGCAAACCCCTGTCCGTCACCATGCGCACCCCCGGTGACGACTTCGACCTGGCGGCCGGGTTCCTGGTCGGCGAGGGCGTGACCAGGGGTGTGTCCGACGTGGCCGCGATCCGCTACTGCGCCGGCGCGACCGCGGACGGCGTCAACACCTACAACGTCCTCGACGTGAGCCTCGCGGAGGGCGTGGCCCCACCGGACCCGTCGATCGAGCGCAACTTCTACACCACGTCGTCGTGCGGCCTGTGCGGCAAGGCGAGCCTGGACGCGGTCCGGATGGCGTCCACGTGGTCGGTGCGCGACGACCCGCTGCGGATGGACCTGGCGACCCTGTGCACGCTGCCGGACAAGCTCCGTGCGGCACAACGGGTCTTCGACCGGACGGGAGGCCTGCACGCGGCGGGCCTGTTCTCGGCCGAGGGCGAACTCCTGTGCCTGCGGGAGGACGTCGGCAGGCACAACGCCGTGGACAAGGTCATCGGCTGGGCGGCGCGGTCGAACTGGCTGCCCGTCAGCGGGACCGTGCTCATGGTCAGCGGCCGGGCGTCGTTCGAACTGGTGCAGAAGGCCGTGATGGCGGGGATCCCGGTGCTGGCCGCGGTGTCCGCCCCGTCGTCGCTCGCGGCGGAGCTGGCGGCCGAGATGGGCCTGACGCTGGTCGGGTTCCTGCGCGGGACGTCGATGAACGTCTACACAGGACCGCACCGGCTGGGTCTCGTGCCCGCACCGGTGTAGCGGAGCGCTGCTGCCTCTCGGGAGCGAAGCCCCCGAGAGGCAGCTCCGTCACGCCTCCAGCACGGCCCTCACCAGCGCCGCCGCCTCGCCGGGCGTCCGCCCGACCCGGATCCCCGCCGCTTCCAGGGCTTCCTGCTTCGCCGCGGCCGTGCCGGACGACCCGGACACGATCGCGCCCGCGTGGCCCATCGTCCTGCCCTCGGGCGCGGTGAACCCGGCGACGTACCCGACGACCGGCTTGGACACGGTGGCGCGCACGAACTCCGCCGCCCGCTCCTCGGCGTCCCCGCCGATCTCGCCGATCATCACGATCAGCTCGGTCTCCGGGTCCTCCTCGAACGCCGCGATGGCGTCGATGTGCGTCGTGCCGACGATCGGGTCTCCGCCGATCCCGACGCACGTGGAGAACCCGAAGTCCCGCAGCTCGTGCATCAGCTGGTAGGTCAGGGTCCCCGACTTCGAGACCAGCCCGATGCCGCCGGGCTTGGTGATGTCGGCCGGGATGATGCCCGCGTTGGCCTTGCCGGGGGAGATGACGCCGGGGCAGTTCGGCCCGACGATCCGGGTCCGCCCGGACTTCACCGCGTGCGCCCAGAACGCGGCCGTGTCGTGCACCGGGATGCCCTCGGTGATCACCACCGCCATCCCGATCCCGGCGTCGACCGCCTCGACCACGGCGTCCCTGGCGAACCTGGGCGGCACGAACAGCACGGACACGTCCGCGCCGGTCTTCGCCATCGCCTCGGCCACGTCGCCGAACACCGGCAACGCCCTGCCGTCGAAGTCGACGGACTGCCCGGCCTTGCGGGCGTTCACGCCGCCGACGACGTTCGTGCCCGCGGCCAGCATCCGCCGCGTGTGCTTGGTGCCCTCGGAGCCGGTCATGCCCTGCACGACCACCCGGCTGCCCTCGTTGAGGAAGATCGCCATCTCACACCCCCTGAGCCGCGAGCGAGGCCGCCGTGCGCGCCGCGCCGTCCATGGTGTCCGCCAACGTGATCAGCGGGTGGTCGGCGGCCTTGAGGATCCGCCGCCCCTCGTCGACGTTGTTCCCGTCCAGCCGCACGACGATCGGCTTGTGCGCCCGGTCGCCGAGGATCCCCAGCGCCCGCACGATCCCGTCGGCCACGGCGTCGCACGCGGTGATGCCACCGAAGACGTTGACGAACACGGCGCGCACGCCCGGATCACCGAGGATGATCTCCAGGCCGTCGGCCATGACCTGCGCCGACGCGCCACCGCCGATGTCGAGGAAGTTCGCCGGCCCGGACCCGCCGAGTTCGGCGCTCGCGTGCGCGACGACGTCCAGCGTCGACATCACCAGCCCGGCGCCGTTGCCGATGACGCCGACCTCGCCGTCGAGCTTGACGTAGTTGAGGCCCTTCTCGTGCGCCGCCCGTTCCAGCGGGTCTCCCGCGTGCTCGTCGGTGAACACGGCGTGCCCCGGATGGCGGAACGCGGCGTTGTCGTCCAGCGTCACCTTGCCGTCCAGGGCGAGGATCTCGCCGGACTCGGTGCGCGCCAACGGGTTCACCTCGACCAGCGTGGCGTCCTCGCCGACGAACACCTCCCACAGCGCGACGACCACCGGCGCCACCTCGTCCGGAAGTCCCGCCGCGGCAACGATCTCCCGCGCCTTGGCGAGGTCGACGCCCGCGATCGCGTCGATCGGCACCTTCGCCAGCGCGGAGGGCCTGGACGCGGCGAGTTCCTCGATCTCCACTCCTCCCTCGGCCGACGCCATCGCGAGGAACGTCCGGTTCGCCCGGTCCAGCAGGAAGGAGAAGTAGTACTCCCGGTCGATCCGGCTGGCGGCGGTCACCAGCACCTTGTGCACGGTGTGCCCCTTGATGTCCAAACCGAGGATCGCGGTCGCGGCGATGGCCGCGTCGTCAGGCGTGGGGGCGAACCTCACCCCGCCGGCCTTGCCGCGACCACCGGTCTTGACCTGCGCCTTGACCACCACGGCCGCGCCGATCGACGTGGCGGCGGCGCGGGCTTCCTCGGGTGTCGTGACGACGAGTCCGGCGGGCACCGGTACTCCGTGGGCGGCGAACAGGTCTCTCGCCTCGTGTTCGTAGAGGTCCAAGGCGGCCGTCCTCTCTGCGCGCGACCGAGCCGCACGGGCGTGGAACCCCGTGCGGCGACCGGTCTGGGAGGGATAACGGGCCGACCGGGTCACGTCACCGAAATCTTCCTGACGCCCTCTGGACATCGGCCCCAACGAGGCGTAACTATATGCCTACCCCATACGGTATGCAATCTACAGAGAACATCACCGGAGCGGCCAGCCGGACCGGCCGAGTGGAGCGAACTAAGGAGTTGACCAGCAATGGCGCGGACAGCGACCGAGGCTGCCTCAGGCGGCAGCGTTGCGCCCGGCACCGACGACCCCCAAGCCGGTCCGGAACTGATCTCCGGTGGACACCTGGTGGCCAAGGCGTTGAAGGCCGAGGGCATCGACACGATCTTCACCCTGTGCGGCGGCCACATCATCGACATCTACGACGGCTGCGTCGACGAGGGCATCCAGGTCATCGACGTGCGCCACGAGCAGGTGGCGGCCCACGCGGCCGACGGCTACGCCCGCATCACCGGCAGGCCGGGGTGCGCCGTCGTGACGGCGGGACCGGGCACCACCGACGCGGTCACCGGCGTGGCGAACGCGTTCCGCGCGGAGAGCCCGATGCTGCTGATCGGCGGCCAGGGATCGTTGAGCCAGCACAAGATGGGCTCGCTTCAGGACCTCCCGCACGTCGACATGATGACCCCGATCACCAAGTTCGCCGCCACCGTCCCGGCCACCGCGCGCATCGCGGACCTGGTGTCGATGGCGTTCCGCGAGTGCTACCACGGCGCCCCCGGCCCGTCGTTCCTGGAGATCCCGCGCGACGTCCTGGACGCCAAGGTGCCCGTGGACAAGGCCCGCGTCCCCGAGGCGGGCCGCTACCGCGCGTCCACCCGCTCCGGCGGCGACCCGGCGGACGTGGAGCGGCTGGCGGACCTCCTGGTGGGCGCCAAGAAGCCCGCGATCCTGCTGGGCAGCCAGGTCTGGACGACGCGGGGCACCGACGCGGCCGTGGACCTGGTGCGGCAGCTCAACATCCCGGCGTACATGAACGGCGCGGGCCGCGGCAGCCTGCCGCCCGGCGACCCGCACCACTTCCAGCTCTCCCGCCGGTACGCGTTCGACAACGCCGACGTCATCGTCATCGTCGGCACCCCGTTCGACTTCCGGATGGGCTACGGCCGCAGGCTCTCCTCGAAGGCCACGGTCGTGCAGGTCGACCTGGACTACCGCACGGTCGGCAAGAACCGCGACATCGACCTCGGCATCGTCGGCGACGCCGGCCTCGTGCTGTCCGCCGTCGCCGCCGCTGCCTCCGGCCGGGTCGACAACGGCGCCGTGGGCCGCAAGGCGTGGCTGGAGGAGCTGCACGGCGTGGAGGAGCAGGCGCGGCAGCGCAGGCTGCCGCAGCTCCTGTCGGACGCCTCGCCGATCCACCCGTACCGGCTGGTGCACGAGATCAACGAGTTCCTCACCGAGGACTCGATCTACATCGGCGACGGCGGCGACATCGTCACGTTCTCCGGCCAGGTCGTGCAGCCCAAGTCGCCCGGCCACTGGATGGACCCCGGCCCGCTGGGCACGCTCGGCGTCGGCGTCCCGTTCGTCCTCGCCGCCAAGCTCGCCCGCCCGGACAAGGAGGTCGTCGCCCTGTTCGGCGACGGCGCGTTCAGCCTCACCGGCTGGGACTTCGAGACCCTGGTCCGCTACGGCCTGCCGTTCGTCGGCATCGTCGGCAACAACTCGTCGATGAACCAGATCCGCTACGGCCAGGCCCAGAAGTACGGCGTGGAGCGGGAACGCGTCGGCAACACGCTCGGCGACGTGAAGTACGACCAGTTCGCCAAGATGCTCGGCGGCTACGGCGAGGAGGTCCGTGACCCCAAGGACATCGCCGGGGCGCTGCGACGGGCCCGCGAGTCCGGGCTGCCGTCGTTGATCAACGTCTGGGTCGACCCGGACGCGTACGCGCCCGGAACCATGAACCAGACCATGTACAAGTAGCGCGCGCCCCTCTAGCGGGAGGACTTCCCCATGGGAAAGGCACTGGAGGGCGTCCGCGTCCTCGACATGACGCACGTCCAATCAGGACCGTCGTCCACGCAGCTCCTCGCGTGGCTCGGCGCCGACGTGGTGAAGCTGGAGACCCCCGGCCGCGGCGACATCACCCGCGGCCAGCTCCGGGACATCCCCGGCGTGGACAGCCTCTACTTCACGATGCTCAACGCCAACAAGCGCAGCATCACGCTGAACATGAAGAGCGAGCAGGGCAAGGAGGTGTTCACGCGGCTGGTCGAGAACACCGACGTGCTGGTGGAGAACTTCGGCCCCGGCGTGATCGACCGCTTCGGCTTCCCGTGGGAACGGCTCGCCGAGATCAACCCCGGCTTGATCTACGCCTCCATCAAGGGTTTCGGCCCCGGCCGCTACGCCGACTTCAAGGCCTACGAGGTCATCGCGCAGGCCATGGGCGGCTCGATGAGCACCACCGGTTTCGAGGAGGGCCCGCCGACGGCGACGGGCGCGCAGATCGGTGACTCCGGCACCGGCATCCACCTGGTGGCGGGCATCCTCGCCGCGCTCTACCAGCGCACGTCCACCAGCCGCGGCCAGCGCGTCCAGGTCGCCATGCAGGACGCGGTGCTGAACCTGTGCCGGGTCAAGCTGCGCGACCAGCAGCGCCTCACCCACGGCCCGCTGGGGGAGTACCCCAACGAGTCCTTCGGGGAGGACGTCCCGCGCTCCGGCAACGCGTCCGGCGGCGGCCAGCCCGGCTGGGCCGTGCGCTGCGCGCCGGGCGGGCCGAACGACTACATCTACGTGATCATCCAGCCCGTCGGCTGGCAGCCCATCACCGAGCTGATCGGCAAGCCCGAGCTGGCGAAGGACCCGGAGTGGGCCACGCCGGAGGCGCGTCTGTCCAAACTGGACAAGGCGTTCGCGCTCATCGAGGACTGGACGTTGAAGCACACCAAGTGGGAGGTGATGGACGAGCTCAACGCCCACAACGTCCCGTGCGGACCGATCCTGTCCACCAAGGAGCTGATCGAGGACGAGACGCTGGCGGCGATCGGCAGCGTCGTCGAGGTCCCGCACCCGCAGCGCGGCTCGTTCAAGACCGTCGGCTGCCCGATCAAGCTGTCGGACTCGCCGGTCGACATCGAGACCTCGCCGCTGCTCGGCGAGCACAACGACGAAGTGCTGGGCGCACTGGGCTACAGCCCCGAACAGCTCGGCGAGCTCCGCACCGCAGGCGTCATCTGATACCCGAGGGGACATCCGGACATGCCTGACACAGCAACGGGTTACGACCGCTCGGCGGTCGAGGAAGTGCTCCGGGCGGTGAGCGCCGACGGCCGCGACTCGCTGACCGCGCCCGAGGGCAAGAGGGTCTGCGACGCCTACGGCATCAGGACGCCGGAGGAGGCGCTCGCGGTCTCGTCGGAGATGGCCGTCGCGATGGCCGAGGAGATCGGCCTCCCGGTCGTCCTCAAGGTCGTCTCACCGGACATCCTGCACAAGACCGAGGCGGGCGGCGTGCTCGTCGGCCTGAAGACGGCGGCGCAGGTCGCCGAGGGCTTCCGCACGATCGTCGACAACGCCAAGGCCTACGACGCCGGTGCGAGGATCGTCGGCGTGCAGGTGCAGCAGATGCTGACCGAGGGCCAGGAGGTCATCGTCGGCGCGGTCACCGACGAGACGTTCGGCAAGATCGTCGCGTTCGGCCTCGGCGGGATCCTGGTCGAGGTGCTCAAGGACGTGACGTTCCGGCTCGCGCCGACCGACGCCGAGACGGCCACGTCGATGGTCGACGGGATCGCCGCCGCGGAGGTCCTGCGCGGCGTGCGCGGGAACCCCGGCGTGGACCGGGAAGCGCTCGCGGACCTGATCACCAGGGTGTCCGACCTCGTCACGGACTTCCCGCAGCTGGCCGAGGTCGACCTGAACCCCGTCCTGGCCACGCCGACCGGCGCGACCGCCGTCGACGTGCGCATCCTGGTCGACGCGGACGCGGCGAAGGTGCCGCACCGCTTCACCCGGGAGGAGATCCTGATCTCCATGAACCGCATCATGCGGCCGGCCGCCGTCGCCGTCATCGGCGCGTCGGCGGAGGAGGGCAAGATCGGCAACTCGGTGATGAAGAACCTGGTCAACGGCGGCTACGCGGGCGAGATCTACCCGATCAACCCCAAGGCCACCGAGATCCTGGACCGCAAGGCGTTCAAGAGCATCGCCGACGTGCCCGGCGACATCGACGTCGCGGTGTTCGCCATCCCGGCCAGGTTCGTGCCGCAGGCCCTGGAGGAGGTCGGCCGCAAGGGCGTGGCGGGAGCGATCCTGATCCCGTCCGGCTTCGGCGAGACCGGCAACCACGAACTCCAGGACGAGGTCGTGGCCATCGCCCGCAAGCACGGCACCCGCATCCTGGGGCCGAACATCTACGGCTACTACTACACGCCGGAGAACCTGTCGGCGACGTTCTGCACGCCCTACGACGTCAAGGGCGGTGTGGCGCTCACGTCGCAGAGCGGCGGCATCGGCATGGCCATCCTCGGCTTCAGCCGGTCGGCGGGCATGGGCGTGTCGTCCATCGTGGGCGTGGGCAACAAGGCGGACATCGACGAGGACGACCTGCTGACGTTCTTCGAGTCCGACCCCAACACCCAGCTCATCGCGATGCACCTGGAGGACCTGAAGGACGGGCGCTCGTTCGCCGAGACCGCCAAGCGCGTCTCGGCGAAGAAGCCCGTCGTGGTCCTGAAGGCCGGGCGCACCGCGCAGGGCGCCAAGGCCGCCAGCTCGCACACCGGGGCCCTGGCGGGCAACGACCGCGTGTACGACGACGTCCTGCGGCAGAGCGGCGTCATCCGGGCGCCGGGCCTCAACGACATGCTGGAGTACGCGCGCGGCATCCCGCTGCTGCCGACGCCCAAGGGCGAGAACGTCGTCATCATCACCGGCGCCGGCGGGTCCGGCGTGCTGCTGTCGGACGCCTGCGTGGACAACGGCCTGACGCTCATGGAGATCCCGGACGACCTGGACGCGGCGTTCCGGAAGTTCATCCCGCCGTTCGGCGCGGCGGGCAACCCGGTCGACATCACCGGCGGGGAGCCGCCGTCGACCTACCGCAACACGATCGCGCTCGGGTTGGCGGACGAGCGGATCCACGCCCTGATCCTGGGGTACTGGCACACGATCGTCACGCCGCCGATGGTGTTCGCGAAGCTCGTCTCGGAGGTCGTCGAGGAGTTCAAGGCGAAGGGCATCGAGAAGCCGATCGTCGCCTCGCTCGCGG
>DATMCA010001580.1:0-7703 GCA_035559015.1 Umezawaea sp.
TCGACTCGAAGGGGTTCAGCGGGTCGACCGGCTCTGCGGCGCGAGGGTGAAACCGTCTCGCGGACGTGTCGCCGCTTCCCAATGGGGGCTTACGGTCGTACCCGGTCGAGCCGTAGCCTTCGGTAGACCAATCACTGGGTACTCACCGGTAGCGAGGGGCGCGCGTGGTCACGATCGCCGATGTGGCGCGACATGCCGGCGTCGCGCCGAGCACCGTGTCCTACGTCCTCACGGGCAGGCGGTCGATCTCGGCCGCCACGAAGGAGCGGGTGCACGCCAGCGTCCGGCTGCTCGGGTACCGCGCGACGACACCCGCCCGCACGCCCAACGGGGCCGCCGCGGGCGTGCTGGCGATGGTGCTCCCGCTGCGGGACGGCATGAACATGCCCGTGGTGACCCAGTTCGTGATCGCGGTCGCCAGCGCGGCCAGGCGGCACGGGCAGGACGTGCTGCTGCTGACGGCCGACGAGGGCGCGGACGGCGTGCGGCGGGTCGCGGAGAGCGGCCGGGTCGACGGGCTGATCGTGATGGACGTCGAGATGCACGACGAGCGGGTGCCGGTGCTGCTGGAACTGGACCAGCCCGCCGTCCTCATCGGTGTTCCCGCCGACGCCACCGGTCTCACGTGCGTCGACCTGGACTTCGCCGAGGCGGGCGCGCGGAGCGTGGACCACCTGGCCGACCTCGGCCACCGCTGCCTCGCGCTGCTGGGCGCGCCGAGATCGGTCTACCGCAGGGACACCGGGTTCGCCCACCGGGCCATGGCCGGGTTCAGCGCGGCTGCCATGCGCCGGGGTGTCGCGGTCACGACGTCACCGGTCGAGCACGACGCGCCGTCCGTGCGGCGGGTGGTCACGGACCTGCTGCGCGACCACCCCGCGCTCACGGGTCTGGTGGTGCACAACGAGACCGCGCTGCCGATGGTCGTGGAGACCCTGCGCTCGCTCGGCCGCCGGATCCCCGAGGACCTCGCCGTGGTCGCGCTCTGCCCGGACGACGTCGCCGAACGGGTCGGTCCACCCCTCACGTCGGTCAACATCCCGGCGGACGAACTCGGCCACGAGGCCGTGGCCCTGCTGCGCCGCAAGCTCGACGGCGAACCGGTGCCCGCCCTCACCCTGCTGCGGCCCAGGCTGACCGACCGGGCCAGCGCCGAACGCCGACCGGTCAGAGGCTGATCGCGAGCACGGCCACGTCGTCGTCGGCCTGGCCCGGTGCCATCAGCTCGGCGATCACGGTGTCCACGACGGCACGCGGCGGTTGGCCGGCCAACGTGCCGAGCAGGGCGCACAGGCCCGCGACGGAGTCGTCGTAGTCGACGTCCCGCCGCTCCACCAGGCCGTCGGTGTGCAGCAGCACGGTGCTCCCCGGCTCCAGGACGACCCGGTGGTCGACCCGCGGCCCGAGCCGGAAGTCCGGGAAGCCGAACAGCATGTCGTGGCCTTCGAGCAGCGCGACCGAGCCGTCCGGGCGGACCAGGACCGGCTCCGGGTGGCCCGCGTTGCTGTACTCCATCGTCCACCGGCCGGAGCCGTCGTCGTGCGGGGTGAGGTGGACGTGCACCAGCGTGCCGTGGGCGCGCACGGGGATCCCCGCCAGCGCGGACTCCAGCGCCTCCACGGCCTTGGCCGGACCGTCGACCGGCAGGCACCACGCCGCCTGCCGGATCATGCTCCGGACCTGGCCCATCAACGTCGAGGCGTGCACGTCGTGGCCGGTGATGTCGCCGACCGTCACGGCCGTCGTGCGCCCGCCGGGCAGCGGGAACGCGTCGTACCAGTCGCCACCGACGGCCTCGTCGACGTCGGACGGCAGGTAGGCGGCGGTCATCGTCAGACCGGGCACCTCCGGCAGCGGCGAGAGCATCGCCTCCTGGAGTTCGCGGGCGACGCTCGCGCGACGGTCGAGCAGGCGGACGCGTTCGAGCGCCTGGCCGGTGTAGGCGGCGATCGTCGTGATGACCTCGCGCTCGCCCGCGTCCAGCGGGTGCGGCCCGTCCCAGCCGAACACCAGCGTGCCCAGTACCTCGCGCATCCCCACCAGCGGAGCGCACGCCGTCGCGTGCAGGCCCATCCGCCGGTACAGGTCGACGGTCGCGGGCGGGAAGTCCTCGGCCAGCGCCTCCGGGTCCGAGTAGCAGACGAGGCGGCGCTCGCGCACGGCCTTCGCCGTGACCAGGGGCGCGTCCAGCCCGTACCGCTCGTACTCGCCGAGGGCCGGGTCGGCCGGGAGCCGGGGATCGGCCACCCGCCGAAGCCCACCGTGCGGCTCGGTGACCACGAGACCGACGTACGCCGGGGCGCCGTCGCCGGACACGAGGGCGCTCACCTGGTGCCGGATCTGCTCCAGGGATCGGGCGCTGGCCAGCGACTGCGCCGCGTTCAGCAGGATCTGGGTGCGCTCGTGCGCGAGGTCGAGCATGGCCGACAGCTCGCGGCTGCGGTCACGTTCGGTCTTCTGATGGCGGGTCGCCAGCCGCAGCCGCAGCTCCGTCGTGCACATCGCGGCCAGGTCGGCCAGCGTGGACAGCTCCTCGTCGGTCCACGCCCTGGGCTCGGTGTCGATCGCGCACAACGAGCCGAGCACCTGGCCGTCGGCCGAGGTCAGCGGCATCCCGGCGTAGGCGACGACGCCGAGTTCGGGGATGGCGAGGTTGCCGCGCACCCGCTCGGACTCCCGCGCGTCGGTGAGCACGAGCGGTTCACCGCTGGTGACGACGTGCTGGCAGAACGAGTGCGACAGGGGAGTCCGGCGGGCCGACGCCCACGGTTCGGCCAGGCCGGCCATGCCGGGGAAGATCTGCCCGTCCGGCTTGATGAGCGACACCAGCGCCACCGGCACCCGCAACTGGACCCGGACCATCGCGACGAACCGCTCCATCACCGAGTCCGACGCGCTCGACAGACCGGTGTCCCGCAACGCCCTGAGCCGCTCCGGGTCGCACAGCACGGCCGACGCGGCGTCCAGCGGCTGCCGGTCGGACTGATCCCGCACGTCGAGGTCTCCTCCTCCACCCGTGCCGGCGTGATCCGGCACGGGCCCCACGATAGTTCGGAGGTGGAGCCGTCAACCCCGGTGGTCGACCACGGTTCGGTCCCGTTTGCCCTCCCAGCCGATGATGACCTTGCTCGCGAGCCGCAGGCCCTGGCGCGCGCTGAGGTCCGGCAGGTACGCCCGGCTCACGGCGTTCGCGATCCGCGGGAGCGCCGCGGAGTCCGGGTAGGCCATGAACATCGGGTGGTAGACCGGTTGGAACTTGGCCTTGAACGCGAACAGGGACCGGAAGCCGTACACCGGTTCCAGCACCCGGCCGGTGAAGTCCAGCAGCCGCTGGAGGCCGCACGGCTGTTCACCCCGGTCCAGCCGGGCCAGCGGTGCGCCGGACAGGCTCAGGAACAGCGCGCCCTCGTCCTTCAGCGTCGTGGCCGCCGACGCGATCAGGAACTCCATCGAACCGCGGAAGCCGTCCGACCGGCGGCGCATGAAGTCCAGCGTCCAGCCCACGACCGCGCCCTCGCGGTACACCGGCAGCCAACTCGTGATGCCGTGGACCGTTCGGTCCGCGTCCACCGCGATCAGGCACCGCACGCCCTCGCCCGACAGCTCCTCCAGACCGCCGAGCGTGAACCCCATCTCCGGCAGGCCCTTGTCCGCCACCCACTCCTCGGAGATCGTCCGGACCTGGTCGGTCAGCGCGTGCGGCGCGTCGGGGTAGCGCCACCACTCGGCCGTGACGCCCGCCTTCGCCGCCTTGTTCAGCGCGGTCCGCACGTCCTGCCACTTCTTGCCGGTGAAGGCCAGGTCCGCCAACGGGATCACGGTGTCCTCGGCCACCTGCACGGTGCTCCACCCGTGCGCGTCCACGGCGTCGCGCAACTCCTGGCCGATGCTGTACAGGCACGGCGTCCACCCGTGGTGGCCGCAGAACTCGGCGAAGCCGAGCACCGCCTCCCGCCGCGCGTCCGGCGGGCCGATCGGGTCGCCGACGGTCAGCGCGATCGTCGCCACCACCCGGTACGCGATCACCGCCCGGCCGTCCTCGGTGAACCAGTGGTGGTTGCCGCGCCAGGTCGTCATGTACGACAGCGACGAGCCGCCGTGGCGCCGCACCAGGTCACGCGCTCGCGCCGCGGCGGTCGCCTCGTCGGTGTGGCGGGCCCGCCACGAGGCCTGGAGCATCGCGGCGAGCACGACGAGCCAGAACACGACGCCGGTGTACTCGAAGAGCAGCGTCGCGACCAGGTCGTCCGCGCTGAACCGCATCGGCAGCAGACCGAGGTAGCCGGGCGGCAGGAACCGCGCGGGCAGGTCCGCGAGCAGGTCGGTGAACCCCGGCGCGGGCGTGAACTGGTCGCGCACCAGGTAACCGCCGCCGACGTACAGGCCGCTCAACGCCAGCAGCCCGCCGACCGTCAACGTCCAGAACCGGCGCACCGGCGTGACCAGCGGGAAGTGGCGGCGGGTCAGCAGCAGCACGACCACCATCGCCACGGGCAGCAGGAACGGCACGCCGTACGCCACGACCAGGCCGGGCGTGGCCCACCCGCCGGCGAAGTCGACCATCTCGACCACGTACCAGCCCAGCAGGCCCGCCATCGCCAGGTTCACCAGGACCGCGCCCCACCAGGCGAACCGCCTGCCGCGGCGCAACCCCTCGGCCAGCGCGAGCAGCACCAGCACGGGCAGCACCGACATCACCATCGACGGGAACCGGCCGTAGGAGGCCTGGACCACCGCGGTGCGGCACATCTCGGCCAGGTCCGGTTCGGCGCAGTACGCCGCGACGGCGTCCGCGTCGGGCTGGGGCACCGCGAGCACGTCGGCGAACCACGCCAGCGGGCCGTTCGCGTAGGGCGACAGCAGCGCGACGACCGGGCCGAGCGCGGTCGCGGCCAGCAGCAGCGCCACCAGCACCCGCTTCTCCTCGTGCGACGGCGGCGAGGGCGCGGACCCCCGGCGCACGGCGACCAGGCCGATCAGCAGCCCGACGAGCCCGCCCGCCAGGCGCAGCACGTCCTCCAGGTAGCCCGAGTACAGCGCGAGCACCAGCAGGCCGATCACCAGCAGCAGGCGCACGCGCCGCCGCCAGTTCGCGGGCAGCCGGTAGCTCAGCGCCAGCGCCAGGCCCACCACCCCGGCCGACGGCACGGCCGCCACGTCACCGTCGAGGTAGGTCAGCCACTCCCACTCGGTGGCGGCGCCCAGCGCCACGACCGCGGCGCCCGCCAGGCAGCCGACCACGTGCGAGGCGGCGAACACCAGCGCGGCGCGCACCGAGCCGAACTCGCGCTCCGCGACCGGGCCGAACACGACGAGCAGGGCGGTCGTGCCGAGGTAGCCCAGCGCGTTCATGCACCACAGCGCCGAGGTGAGCAGCGTCCACGGCGAGGAGGACGAGCCGAAGCCCACCGAGGCCATCAGCTCGTCCGACGGCCCCGAGACGAGGCTGCCGGTCGCCGCGCCGACGGCCCACAGCAGGGCGATCAGGCCCGTGGTGAAGGGGGCGCGCCGGATCAGCCGCCCAAGCCCGTGCGCTCCCCGAGCCAGGGCAGCGCGTCGACCAGCCCCGGTCGCCACACCCTCCAGTCGTGCGCGCCGGGCAGTTCCCTCCAGCGCACGTCCATCCCCGCCCGAAGACATGCCTCGTACACCTCTCGATCGTCGTTGCGGTAGGTGGCGTCGTCCCGACCCGCGACGACCATCCCCTGCGTGTCGGGGAAGCGGGTCTCCGCCAGGACGTCCAGCGGGTTCACCCGGCGGAACGCGGCCTCGTCGCCGCCGAACGCCGCCCGGACGGTGTCCGCGCGCTTGCCGAGCGTCGGCTCGCGCTGACCGGACACGTCGATGAACCGCGAGTACACCTCCGGGGCGCGCACGGCGAGCTGGAACGAGCAGGTGCCGCCCTGCGACAGGCCCGCGATCGTCCACGCGCCGCGCGACTCGTCGACCTGGAGGCGGTGCCTGATCCAGCCCGGCACGTCCTTCGCCAGGTAGGTCTCGACCTTGCCCAGGGGTGAGTCCAGGCACATCGGGTTGGCCGTCGTGGACCCGAGCTGGTCGGGCACGACGACGATCGGCGCGAGGCCGCGGTGCCGCTGGGCGTAGGCGTCCAGGTGCCGCGCCAGTTCCCCGGCGTCGAACCAGTCGTGCGGCGTGCCGGGCTGCCCGGAGAGCAGGACCAGCACCGGCAGCCGAGGGCGGTTCGCGGCGGCGTAGGCCGGGGGCAGGTAGACCATCGCGGGCCGGGGCCGGTAGTCGGTGCTCGACGGGACGGGCGCCTCGGACACGGTCCCGTGCCGGGGCAGGTCCGCGGGCGGTGACCACACGTCGGCCAGGGTCTTCCCCTGTGGCACGGCCAGCAGGTCGGACGAGGGCGGGGCCGCCCGGTCGAGCGGAACGGTGTTCGCGGAGTCCAGCGCGGCCCGCAGCGTCGAGTACTGGCCGAAGTGCTGGTTCACCCCCGACAGGCCGCTGACCAGCACGACCAGCGCCGCCGCCGCGCTCAGCGCACGACGGGGCCACCGGTCGTGGCGCCACCTGGCGGCGGCCAGCACGACGCCGAGCACGACCACGCCGAGGCACACCGGCACCACGACGGGCAGCGGCTCCGGGAACGGCCGCCACACCCGGTCCACGACCAGCGCGGCCCCGGCGGCCAGCAGCGCGCACGCGGTGGCGCTGATCGGCACGACCCTCGTCCACCACGCGCGCCGCCGGGCGGCGAGGAGGACCACACCGGCCAGCGCACCGCACGCGGCGACGACCACGGGAACCGGCCCGGTGATGAGGGAGAGCTCGAACGGGCTGGTCATCTCGGTCCTGTCGGCGTCGGTTTCGGTACTCCCAAGCCTCCGCCGGTCCGCTCGTCCGCGCATCGGTCGATCGGCTTTTCCGCATCATCCTCCGGGTGGAAAATCCATCACCGCCGAGGCGGACAACCCATCGGTGCGCGATGCGTTGCCGTGCGGGCCGGCCGGGGCGGCACTAGGTTCGTCCCATGGGGACCGAGCAGGCCGCAGAGGCCGAGAACGAGACCATTTCCGGCCGTCAGGAGGTCCGTGACGCCGTCGTCCTGCTGACCGTGGAGGGGGAGGTCGACGTTGCCACCGCGCCGAAGCTGCGCGAGTGGCTGGACGAGGCGTTCACCGCGAAGAAGCCGTCGGTGGTGCTGGACCTCACCGGTGTCGAGTTCTTCGGCTCCGTCGGGCTGGCGATGCTGGTCGAGTACCACGGTCGCGGCGAGACCGAGGAGATCGTGCTGCGCACCGTCGCTCCCGCGAGGACGGTGGCCGGACCGATCTACCTGACCACTTTGGACAAGGTGCTCAACCTGTACCCCGACGCGGCCGGGGCGCTCGCCGCCAGCTGAGGAAGTCCAGCAGCGCCTTCACGAACTCGTCGGGCGCCTCCTCCGGCACGAAGTGGCCGACACCGGGCAGCACCAGTCCGGTCACGTCGGTCGCCACGGCGCGCATGGTGTCCTCGACCACGGTTCCGGAACTGCGCTCGCCGCCGATCGCGAGCACGGGCATGACCAACTTCCTGCCCCGCGTGCGTTCCACGACCTGCGGGCCGCTCTCCGCGCTGCGGTAGAACTCGAAGCTCGCGCGCAGCGCGGCGGGATCGCGCAGCACGTCCACGTAGACGTCCACCGCCTCCTGGGGAATCGCCTCCGGTGACGCGGCTTTCGACGCGAACTGGTG
>DATMCA010001581.1:0-3342 GCA_035559015.1 Umezawaea sp.
GCGCCGAGGTGGAGCAGGTCTACGCGGAGCTGTCGAAGCTGGTCGAGGAGGGTGTGATCAACGCGGCCGTGGAGGCGACCTACCCGATCGAGCGCTTCCAGGAGGCCATCGCGCACGCGCAGCGGACCGGACGTCGTGGCAAGGTGCTCTTCGAGTTCTGATGAGGAGGACCTGATGGACCTGTCCGCTCGGCAGGACCAGCTCCAGGCGGAGGCGGCACGGGTCGTGGCCGACCTCGACCTCCTGGTGCTGCTCGGGAGGTTGGGGCGGGTCCGGGTGATCGGGAGCGCGGCGTCGGGGTTGATGGTGTGGCGGGACCTGGACATCAGCGTGTACACGTCGGCGTCGCGCGGCGAGGTGGCCGACGTGGTGCGCGAACTGGTGGCGCACCCCGAGGTCGACGACCTGCACTTCGTCGGCCCGCACACCCCGTCCGGACTGCCAAAGGACCGGCGGTACTACGCGGTGGTCCACTACCGGGGCTGGAAGATCGACCTGTCCCTGTGGACCGACACCGGGCCGTCGGGTGGGTTCTCCGACGCCGACGCGCTGCGCGAGCGGCTGGACGACGAGACGCGGCTGGCGATCCTGACGATCAAGGACCACTGGTACCGGCTCGACGAGTACCCGGACGTCGTCAGCGGCGTCGACGTGTACGACGCGGTGCTGAACCACGGGGTCCGGACCGTCGAGGAGTTCCGCGCCCATTTGGGCTAAGGGGCGCGCGCGGGCCGTCTACGGATGTGTGGCCGGGCGGTCCCGTCGAGCATTGAACCCATGGGACACAGGGGATCGATGGCCGTCGTGCTGGCGGTGGTGGCGGGGTCGTCGCTGCTGACCGGCACGGCTGGAGCGGGGGTCCCGTTCGAGGTGCAGAGCCTCGACGGGACGGGGAACAACCGGGCGCACCCGGAGTGGGGCGCGGCGGGCGGCAGCTACTCGCGGGTGGCGCCCGCCAACTACGCGGACGGCGTCGGACGACCCGTCACGGGGCCGAGCGCGCGGTACCTGAGCAACCGGGTGTTCGCGGACGGCGGGGTCACGCAGCCGTCCGAGCGGGTCACCCAGTGGGGCACGGCGTGGGGTCAGTTCCTGGACCACTCGTTCGGCCTGCGCGCCGGGTCGAACGAGGTGGGCAGCATCCCGTTCGTCAACGGGGCGCCGATGGAGACCCACCACAGCGACATCCCGTTCGTGCCGTTCAGCCGCAGCGCGGTGGCGCCGGGGACCGGCGTCACGACGCCGCGGGAGCAGCCGAACGAGCTGAACTCGTACCTGGACGCGGAAGCCGTGTACGGCCACCAGCCCGACCGGCTGACGTGGATGCGCGACGGCGCGAAGCTGCTGATGCCGGACGACCTGCTGCCGCGGCGGGACGCGCGGGGTGACGCGAGCACCGCACCGGAGGCGGACGACCCGGTCGGCATGGGGGCGCGGGCCGTCGTCACGGGCGACGACCGGGGCAACGAGAACGTGTCGCTCACGGCCGTGCAGACGCTGTTCGCCCGCGAGCACAACAGGATCGTGTCGCTGCTGCCGTCGTGGCTGCCGGAGGAGCAGCGGTTCCAGCTCGCCCGGCGGGTCGTGATCGCCACGCAGCAGTACATCACCTACACCGAGTTCCTGCCGGCGATGGGCGTTCGGCTGGCGCCCTACCGGGGTTACGACCCGTCGGTCGACGCGACCCTGTCGAACGAGTTCGCGACCGTCGGGTACCGGGCGCACAGCATGTTGCGCGGCAACGTGCTGGTGAGGACGGAACTCTCGCGGTACTCGGCGGAGCAGCTCGACGCGTTGCGCGCCAAGGGGGCGCAGGTCGTGGCGCGCGGGAACCAGGTCGAGATCACCATTCCCCCGGCGCTCGGGGCGTTCCGGCCGGAACTGGTGGGCGAGGTGCAGCTCGGACCGCTGCTCAAGGGGCTCGCGTCGCAGGCGCAGTCGCGCAACGACGAGCAGATCGACGACGTGGTGCGCAGTCTGGCGCTCACGCAGCCCGGCTGCGAGGCGAACTGCCTGACCGCGATCTTCGACATCGCCGCGATCGACGTGGAACGCGGGCGGGACCACGGGATGCCGTCGTACAACGAGCTGCGGAAGGCGTACGGGCTGGCGCCGAAGGCGTCGTTCCAGGACCTCACCGGCGAGTCGACCGAGGCGTTCCCGGTCGACCCCGAACTGACGCCGGGCGCGGAGGTCGACGACCCGGACAGCCTCGACTTCGTCCGGCCGGGAGTGCGGCGGACGAGCGTCGCGGCACGGCTGAAGGCGTTGTACGGGGACGTTTCCACGCTGGACGCGTTCGTCGGGATGGTCGCGGAGCCGCACGTCCCCGGCACGGAGTTCGGCGAGCTGCAACTGGCCATCTGGCGGAAGCAGTTCACCGCCATGCGGGACGGCGACCGGTTCTACCTGGGCAACGACCCGGTGCTCACGATGGTGGAGCAGCGCTTCGGCATCGACTACCGGCACGGGCTCGGCGACCTGATCGCGCTGAACACCGACGTCCCCCGCCGTGATCTGGCCCGCAACGTGTTCCGCACGTCCTAGCATCGGGGGATGCGCATGGGGTCGCGCGGTCTGGTCGTGCTGGGGTGCTCGGGGCTGCTGGGTTTCGGCGGGCTGACGTGGGCGGTCGGGCACACGCCGCGGCCGAGCCTGCCCGCGGTGGTCGTGATCACGCTGGTGGTGGTGACGGCGGCCGTCGGGCCGTGGGTGGCGCTGGTGCGCGCCAGGCTGGGCGACGACCCCGAGGTCCTCGGGCTATTTCGGGTGGTGGTGGCCACCGCCGTGGCGGTGGCGGTCGGCGGGGTCGTTTTCGCGGTGGCGTTCGGCTACCGCGAGAGCCTGGCCTCGCCGGCGGCGATGCTGTCCGTGCTGGCCGCGGGAGGGGTCGCGCTGGTCGGCGCGGTGGTGCTGCCGTGGTTGTTCCTCACCACCCGGATGCTCGCCAGGGAACGCGCCGCCAGGGCCCGCGCCGAGGAGCGCTCGGACCTGGCGGCGCACCTGCACGACTCGGTGCTCCAGGCGTTGACGCTGATCCAGAAGCAGGCGGACTCGACCGAGGTCCGCAAGCTGGCGCGGACCACCGAACGCGACTTGAGGTCGTGGCTGTACGGGCGACAACCCGTGGCGGGCAACGACTTCGCCGCCGCCGTGACGGCCACCGCCGAGGTCGTGGAGGACGCGTTCGACGTGGTCGTGGAACTGGTGTCGGTCGGCACGTGCGCGATGGACCCGAGGTCGCGGGCGGTCGTCGGCGCGCTGCGCGAGGCCCTGACGAACGCGGCGAAGCACGGTGGCGTGCGGCGGGTGTCGGTGTTCGCCGAGGCCACCGAGTCCGAG
>DATMCA010001582.1:0-2333 GCA_035559015.1 Umezawaea sp.
CTCGAGATCGTCGAGTTGGGCTGCGCCCTCTGCGCCGAACACGTTCAGCCGGACCATTCGTCCATACACTTCCCGACTCGACGTGGCCATCGTTTGTATCGCCAGAAGGCCGTGCCGCACTGCGAATAGTTCCTCGAGGAACAGTTCAGGATCCCCGAGGTGCCCTCCGGTAACCTGCTCCTCGAGCGTACGTACTCGGAAGTCATGTGAGCGGGCATGGCAAATAGCCGGCGTGGACAGTTCGCGTGCCGACGCCGGTGATTGCCCGGAGTGGGGTCAGCCGGGAGCCCGGGGTGGTGTTGCCCAGGCGCGGAGGTCGCCGGGGCTGGCGGTCCAGGGCAGGAACCGTTCCAGAGCTGGCCCGGTGAGGGGTTTCCCGCCGTTGCGGCCGCATTCGTCGAGGTAGGCGGTGAGCCAGGTCAGGACGTTCAGGCCGGCCATCTGGGCTGTCGCGGTGACGGTCCAGATCGTGGCGGCGAGCCGGGCGGAGTCCTCGTGACGGGAGCCGCCGGCGTTCTTGCGGGTCACAACGGGGCCGCGGATCATGCGCTCAGCTGCATTGTTGTCCAGGCTGATCATCGGGTAGTCCCGGTGCGCGGCCAGCCCGTCCCACTCCCGCTCCAGCGTGGCGAGCGCCTTCTTCGCGGGTTCCTGCAAGCCCGGAGCGGCCATCTGCTTGGTGCGCGTCTCCTCGATCACCCTCAGGGCCGTGTCCCAGGCGGTGTAGGCCTCGTCCAGGCGGGCAGCAGCTGCCGTCTTCTCCAGGGGCTTGTCCCGCGGTGTGTCCACGGTGGCGGGCCCGTCGGCGTGCTGCCAGGCGGCCATCAGCTCATCGTGGGCGGTGTACAGGTCCTTGATCCGGTCCAGCCACGTCTCGGTCCAGTGTTTGAGCTGGGCGGGGTTGCTGTCCCCGGCCCGCACGAAGTGTCGGCGGACATGCGCCCAACAGAAAAGGTTGACCAGGCCGTCTGCTTTCTTCCCCGCAGCCTGGTAGACGGCGTAGAAGTCGCTGGAGATGACCAGCCGCCGCGGCCCGCCGTCCTCGTCCGCGGACAGCTGCCTGGTCTTCTCCTCGATTCCGGCGTGCCGGGCCAACACCGCTCCAGACCTGGTCGGGTCCATCACGAAGCACACGGTGTCGGCGCCGAGGAACACCCACAGCCACCAGCGCACCGAGCCGCCGGGTTGCCCACCCTGGCTGTCCTCGCGCGGGGCGAAGACCCGCCAGGTTGTCTCGTCGGCGTGCAGGTGCCAGGAATCCCGCGACCGGGCGGTGATCGCCTCCGCGACCGGGACCAGCAGCGCCCCCGCCTGCGCGCACGCACCGGCCAGCGTCGCCGCCGAGATCTCCGCACCGTGGCGGGCCAGGCCCGTCACCAGGGAGTTCATGCTCCGCCCGGACACATACCGCTCGGTGAACAGCATCGCGATGAACCCGTTGGACAACAGGCCCTTGCCGATCGCCTTCGGCGGGCCGGGCGCCATCACCGTCGCCGGCACCCGACAACCGCAGGCCCGCCGGTACCGGCGCCGGCAGTGCGCCACCACCCGCACGATCACCTGCCAGTCCAGCTGTTGTCCGGACACGTGCTCGCCGAGCAGCGTGAACGGCTCCCCGCACTCCGGGCAGCAGTACCCACCGCCGGGGAAGTCCCAGAACATCTCGAACCGGGGCAGGTGCGAGTAATCCCGCCGTCCCGCCCGCGCCCCTGGCCCTCGCTTGACCCCCTGGCCGTTCCCGCGACCCCCGTCGCCGCCGGCCTCAGCACCGCCGGCCTCAGCATCACCACGGCCCGGACGCGACCGCTCCGAGGACCGCCCGAACAGCATCCGCTGCAGAACCGCCAGGTCAGCCCGCACCCGGTCCAGCTCGGCGTCCCGCTCCGCAGAACGCGCCAGCAGCCGGGCGTTGTCCTCTCGCAGCCGGGCGTTCTCCTCGCGAAGCTGCCCGGTCAACTCCGCCAGTTGCCGGTTCGCCTCCAGCGCGGCAGCCAACGCATCCCGCAGCGACGGGTCCGCACCCGCCTCCGCCAGCACCGCAGCCGCCCCAGTCACGGAGCACAGCAAATATGATCACGCGCCGCGGATCACGCATCCCGCCCCGGCGTGTCACGCCGCGAGCCCGACGCACCGTCACCCGCGCACCACAGGACTTCCGACTACGTACCCTCCAGCAGGAGGCGGACCACTTCGCCGACCAGCTTGTCGGACCATGACGGCAGGCCGAGGGGGCGGAGTTTCCCGTACGCATGCCGCGGTGTCCGCGGCCGCCGCTCGGTAGCGCTCGCGGCCACCATGCCGGCCGACCTCGCGGGAGATGACCGAGGTATCAC
>DATMCA010001583.1:0-4012 GCA_035559015.1 Umezawaea sp.
CGCGGCCGGCCACCATCAGGATCAGCGTCGCGATGATCGGCTGGATCCCCAGCACCGACACCAGGAACCCGTTCCACGCCCCCAGCGCGACGCACAGCCCCAGCGCCAGGGCGACGGCCACGACCGTCCCGCCGACGGCCTCCTGGTCCGGCAGCCCGCTCAGGTGCAGGCACGCCAACGCACCGCTGATGGCCACCACCGACCCGACCGACAGGTCGATCCCGCGCGTCGCCACCACCAACGTCATCCCGATCCCCACCAGGATCAGCGGTGCTCCCAGCCGCAGGATGTCGACCAGGCTCCCGTACAGGTGCCCGTCCCGCACCTCCACCTTGAAGAACGACGGCTTCACCACCAGGTCCACCAGGAGCAGTGCCACCAACGCCCCGACGGGCCAGAACAACCGGTGCCTGATCACTCCCCGCTCCCCTCGGCGATGATCGCCATGATCTCGTCCGGGGTGAGCGAGTCGTTCTCCTTCTGCGCCACCACCTCCCGGTCCCGCAGCACCACGACCCGATGGCTCAACCGGAGCACCTCCTCCAACTCGGCGGAGATGAACAGCACCGCCACCCCGTCATCGGACAACTTCGCGACCAACCGCTGGATCTCCGTCTTGGCGCCGATGTCGATGCCCCTCGTCGGCTCGTCCAGGATCAACAGCCGCGGCTCGGTGATCAGCCACCGCGCCAGCAGCACCTTCTGCTGGTTCCCGCCGCTGAGGTCCTGGACCAACGCCTCCGGCGCGGCGGGCCGGATGTCCAGCGCCTCGATGTACCGGGCCGCCAGCTCGTCCTGCCGACGGCGCGACAACGGACGGGTCCACCCCCGTGCCGCCTGGAGCGCCAGCACGATGTTCTCGCGCACGGTCAACTCCCCGACCAGACCTTCGGTCTTGCGGTCCTCCGAGCAGTACGCCACCCGGTGGGCCATCCCGGCTCGCGGGGTCCGTAGCGAGACCGGCTCGCCGTCGATCAGCAAGGTCCCGCCGTCGGCGTGGTCCGCGCCGAACAGCAACCGCGCCAACTCGGTCCGCCCGGACCCGAGCAACCCGGCCAGCCCGACGACCTCCCCGGCCCGGATCTCCACCGAGAACGGCGCGATGGCCCCCTTCCGGGACAACCCGTCGGTCCGGAGGAAGACCTCGCCCGCGGAGTGCCGGTGAGTGGCCTCCTCGATGTCCTCCAGCGCTTCGAGCTCCTTGCCGATCATCCTCGTCACCAGGTCCACCGGGGTGATGTCCTCGATGCGGTACTCGCCGACCAGCTTCCCGTTGCGCAGCACGGTCATCCGGTCGGCGACCGCGAACACCTGGTCGATGAAGTGCGACACGAACAGGACCGCCATCCCCTCGTCGCGCAGCGACCGCACGACCTTGAGCAGCCGCTCGACCTCACCGGCGTCCAGGCTGGACGTCGGCTCGTCGAGCACCAGCACCCGCGCGGACACGTCCAGCGCCCGCGCGATCGCCACCATCTGCCGGACGGCGATCGACTGCGTCCCCAGGTCGGCCGAGACGTCGAGGTGGAGGTCCAGCCCTTCCAGCAGGACCTCCGCCCGACGCCTCATGGCGGACCAGTCGATGCGGCCGAAGCGGCGCGGCTCCCGACCGATGAAGATGTTCTCCGCCACCGAGAGGTTCGGCAGCAGGTTCACCTCCTGGTAGACCGTGCTGACGCCCGCGCGCTGCGCCTGCGACGGTTCGGCGAACGCCACCGGTTCGCCGCCCAGCACGATCGTGCCCGCGTCGATCCCGTGCACACCGGTCAACGTCTTGATGAGCGTGGACTTCCCGGCGCCGTTCTCGCCCATCAGGGCGTGCACCTCGCCGGGGAACATCCGGAAGTCCACGCCGTCGAGGGCGACGACGCCGGGGAACTCCTTCCGGATGCCGGTCATCTCCAGGATCGCTCGGGGATCCGTCATCTCTGGCCGTCCTCGACTCGGATCAGTACTGGCGCTGCGGCAGGGCGGCCTTGGCCTTCGCCTGGTCGAACTCGGTCTCCTGCGTCTCGATGCGCGCCGGGACCTGCTCGCCCGCGGAGACCTTCTTCACCAGGTCCATGAGTTGCGGTCCGAGCAGCGGGTTGCACTCGACGATGTAGTTGATCTTGCCGTCGGCGAGCGCCTGCATGCCGTCCTTGACCGCGTCGACCGACACGATCTTGATGTCCGTGCCCGGCTTCTTGCCCGCGGCCTCGATGGCTTCGATGGCACCGAGGGCCATGTCGTCGTTGTGCGCGTAGAGGACGTCGATCTTGCTCTGCGACTTGAGGAAGGCCTCCATGACCTCCTTGCCCTTGGCACGGGTGAACTCGCCGGTCTGCGAGGCGACGACCTTGATCTTCGACGTGCTCGCGATGGCGTCGGCGAAGCCCTTCTTGCGGTCGTTCGCGGGCGCGGATCCCGTGCTGCCCTGGAGTTCCACCACGTTCACGTCACCGGTCGCGGCGGCGGACTCCTTGACGAGCCACTCCCCCGCCTTCTTGCCCTCGGCCACGAAGTCCGAGCCGAGGAACGTCTTGTAGAGCGTCTTGTCCGACGAGTCCACCGAGCGGTCGGTGAGGATCACCGGGATGCCCGCGGTCTTGGCCTCCTTCAGCACGGTGTCCCAACCGGACTCGACCACCGGTGAGAACGCGATGACCTTCACCTTCTGCTGGATGAACGACCGGATCGCGGTGATCTGGTTCTCCTGCTTCTGCTGCGCGTCGGAGAACTTCAGGTCGATCCCGGCCGACTTCGCCGATTCCTGGACGGACTTCGTGTTCGCGGTCCGCCACCCGCTCTCCGCGCCCACCTGCGAGAAGCCGAGCGTGATCGCCCCGCCGCCCGCGCTGTCCGCCGCGCCGCCGCATCCGGTCAGCAGCGTCACGCCCATGACACCGGCCGCCAACGCGGCCCACTTCTTTCCGAACACGCTCACTCCTCGATCGCCATTGATCACTTGTTAGCGCTAACATTGTTGGTCGACCACTCAGGAAGACATCGTTCGGGGACTATCCCGCGCCCCGACCGCCAGCCGGGGACGACCAATCGGGACGAGCCCTCGCGACCTCGCGAAGACACGCCCCGATCACGCCTGGGCCGGTCGACGTGCCCCCACGCCGGAAGAGCCCTGGCAGCTTCTCGTCGTCCACCGGTGGCTCCCCTCTCGCCGACCACGGCGTTCGGCCGTCACCTCGGCGTGACGAGTGGGAGCAAGTGTTAGCGATAACACATTGGGGGTCAAGCCTCAGGGCGATAACGATCCGTCCCGCTGTCGGCACGGCGCGGACCAGCGGACACGGTCGACCCGACGCTCGCGAGGACGACCACGGCGATGGCCGCGACGGCGACCGGACCGACGTCCTGGGACAGCAACAGCCAGCCCGCGAGGGTCGCCACGGCCGGCTCCAGGCTGAGCAGGACGCCGAAAACAGGCGCCGACAGCCTGCGCAGCGCGGACAGCTGGAGCGTGTACGGCACGACCGAGGCGAGGACGGCCGCACCGAACGCGACCAGCAGCAGACGCGGCTCGGCCAGCGCCAAGCCCGCTCCGTGCGCCCCGAGCGGGAGCACGACAACCGCGGCCACGCCCATCGCGTCGACCAGCCCGCCCTGCCCCGGCGCCGCCGCGGCCTTCGCGTTCGCGCTGGTGGCGGGGTTGTTCTGGGCGCTGTACGTGCTGACGGGCGCGAAGGCGATCCCGAGCGGATCGAGACCCGTCCCCTCCCCCGGCCGGCCCAACACGGCCACACCCACGGCCGCGAGCAGGATCCACGCCAGGTCGCCCACCCGCCTGGACAGCAGGGCGGCCAGGGTCAGCGGGCCGAGGAACTCGACGGTGACGGCGACACCGAGCGGGACGCGGTCGATGGCCGCGTAGAAGAAGCCGTTCATGCCCGCGAGGCACAGCCCGAACAGCACGGCCGCCCGCCACTGGGTCGCGCTCCACCCGCGCAGCCGGGGCCGGGTGATCACGAGCAGCACCAGCGCGGCCAGCGCGAGCCGCAGCAGCGTCGCCCCCATC
>DATMCA010001584.1:0-8869 GCA_035559015.1 Umezawaea sp.
GCGGCGGCCAGCCCCGCCCGCCACGACACGATGTTGTCGGTGAGGTGGCCGCGCCGGTAGTGGAAGTTGTCCAGCGTCCACGCGAGCTGCCACACGGCCGTGTCCCACCCCACCTGCTCGACCGCCGCCCGCGCCGCCAGCACGCACCGGTGGTTCCGGTCGAACCACGCCATCGCGGCCGCGTCGTTCAGCGGTGAGTCGGGGAGGCTGCCCGCGACCGGTTCGCCGAGGTCGATCGCCGGGTGCTGCTGGTCGAGCAGCCTGCTGCCCGCGTAGGCGGTGTGGAGGTAGTGGTCGACGACCCGGCGCAGGGCCTGGTGCCGGTCCGCCTCCGGCTCGTCGGCCAGCGCGACGGCGTGCGCGTGCTTGCGGACCAGGTCGTGGAGCCGGTACCGGCCGGTGACCGGCTGCTGCACCAGGTGGTCGTCGACGAGGCTCTCCAACAGCCTGCCCGCTTCGCCGCGGTCCACCGCGGCGAGGGCCGCCGCCGCGGGGACGTCGACATCGGGGCCGGGGTGCACACCGAGCAGTCGGAACATCCGCCGCTGCGCCGTCGCCAAGCGCTGGTAGGACAACGCGAAGGCCGCGCCGACGCTGCGGTCCCCCGCCGACAGCTCGGCGAGCGGCGAACCCGCCTCGGCCAGCCGGTCGGCCAGGTACCGCACCGTCCACGCCTGCCGCGAGCGCAGTCGGGCGGCGGCGATGCGGATGGCCAGCGGCAGGTGCCCGCACCGCTCGACGACCTCGCGGACGGCGTCGGGCTCGGCGCCGGCCCGCTCGGCGCCGACGACCCCGGTGAACAGCGCCACGGCGTCCGCCTCGGGCAGCACGTCCAGCGACAGGATTCGCGCCGTCTCCAGGTCGACGAGCCTGCGCCTGCTGGTGATCAGCGTGAGGCTCCGCGCGGTGCCGGGCAGCAGCGGCCGGATCTGCGCGGCGTCCGCGGCGTTGTCCAGCAGCACGAGCACCGAGCGCCCGGCCAGTTCCGCCCGCCACAGCGCGGCGCGCGCGTCCTGGTCGGCGGGGATCCGCTCGCCCGGCACGCCCAGCGCGCGCAGCAGCGCGTCGAGCGCGGCCATCGGCGTGACGGGGGCCTGGCTCGGCGTGTGGCCGTGCAGGTCGAGGAACAGCTGCCCGTCGGGGTAGTGCTCGGCGAGCCGGTGCGCGGCGTGCACGGCCAGGGTCGTCTTGCCGACGCCCGCCATGCCGTCGAGCGCCTCGATGACCACGGCCGTGGGCGCGGCGCCGCGCCCGCTGTCGAGCAGTCCGGCCAGTTCGCCCCGGCGGCCCGCGAAGTCCGCGATGTCGCCGGGCAGGTCGTTGCGCACCGGGCGGGACCGCTCGGCGCGGACGAGCACGGGTGCCTCGGACGCCACCAGCCGGACGTCGTTGGCCAGCACCCGGCGGTGCACCTCGACGAGCCCTGGCGAGGGGTCGAGGCCGAACCGCTCGGCGAGCACGGCGCGCGCTCGGGCGAACGCGTCGAGCGCGTCGGCCTGCCTGCCCGCCCGGTACAGCGCGGTCATCAGCTGGCCCCACAGCCGGTCGTGCCCGGGGTGCCGGTCGGTCAGCTCGGTCAGCTCCTCGACCAGCGTCCGGCCCGCGCCCGTGGCCAACTCGGCTTCGACGCGGTCCTCCACGGCACCGAGGCGCAGTCCGTTCAGCCGCGCCGCCTCGGCCCGCAGCCGCGGCACGTCGACGAACTCGGCGTAGGCGTCGCCGCGCCACACCGCGAGGGCCAGGGCGAAGTGCTCGGCCGCCGTCGCGGGCTCCACCGCGGCCCGGCCGGACGCGACCAGCGCCTCGAACCACGCGGCGTCGACCGCGTCGGGCCCCGCCCGCAGCACGTACCCGGCCGGGTGGGTGGTGATCAGGTCGTCCGCGGGCGCCAGCGAGTGCCGCAGCCGGGACACGTAGGTCCGCACGGTGCGGTGCGCGTCGCGCGGGGCGTCCTCGCCCCACAGCGCCTCCACGAGCGATCCCACGGACGTCACCCGGCCGGCGTTGGCCGTGAGGAGCGCGAGGAGGGTGCGGATGCGGGTGCCGCCCAGGTCCAGCACGTGGTCGCGCACGCGCACCTCCAGCGGGCCGAGCACGTGGACCCGCGGCCCGTCCTCGCCGTGGTCGAGACCCTTCCGGTTTTCCGTCCGCACGTCCCTTGAGAGAGGCGTCCGCCGCCCCAGATACGTCGGTTTCCCCGCGACCTGGACTGTCGACGGATCGGGTTCCGACCTGGTCGTCCACTTCGGACACACGTCGTGCGCGTACCGAAAACCCCGGCCTGCGCGGGAGCGGCGCTGCCGTGCGACTGGTCGGCGAAGGGCCCCGAGTCGCCCGCGCCGCCGCACGAACAACCCGGCACCTCCTCCGCGGATCACCCCGAGCCCGCGTGATCAACCATCCGGGACCCGGCGACAACCACCCCAGTGCCGGACCCCGACACCCGCCGACGGCGACGCACCCGCTTCCGGGCCGGACTCGTCGGCGAGCGGTGTCAGAACGTCACCGAATCCACGGCTTCCAACTCGTCCGGGTCGCTCGCCCCCGACCACCGCCGACCGGGCAGCATCGACCGCAGCAGTTCGCCGTCCCCCCGGAGGATCGCCTGCTCCAGCCTGCGCAACTGCTCGGACGGCTCGATCCCCACCCGCTCGATCAACGTCTTCCTGGCCTGCCGGAACACCTTGAGCGCTTCCGCGGACCGGCCCGACGCGGACAGCGCGAGCATCAGGTACCGGTAGCCCTCCTCGTCCAGCGGGTACTGCTCGACGTGCGCGTAGAGGTCCGGGGTTATCTCGATCGCCCTGCCCAGTTCGAGTTCGATGCGAAACCGGGACGACTGGGCGGACAGGCGCTGTTCGGTGAGCCGATAGGCGGCCTGCTGTAATCGGGAACTGGAGACGTCGGCGAGCACCGACCCCCGCCAGATCCCCAGAGCGCGTTTCAGCGTCGTGAGGGCGGCGATCAGCCGCCCCCTGCTCTCCTGGGAGCGGGCGACGTCGGTCAGGTCCGCGAAGCGGAGGCTGTCCAGGTCGGCACCCCGAATGATCAGCCGATATCCGGGAGGCCGGGTCTCGATGCTCGCCGGGCACCCGCTCTCCGCGAGAATCCGGCGCAACCGTGAAACACCGGCCTGGATCTGCGACCGCGCGGTCATCGGCGGATTCCCATCCCAGATGGCGTCGATCAGACTACGCATGCTGGTCACACCATTGGCGTTCAACGCGAGCCTGGCGAGAATCGCCCGCTGCCGATATGAGCTGATCCTCGGCAAACCCGCGGAACCTTCGATCTCCAGCGTACCAAGAATCCTGATTCCGTTCATCCCCGACCCCCAAGAGTCCGTGCCCCACTTACGGCAATAACGTTGAACCTTCCACCGATCAGAACCCGATCAAGTCCACTATTTCGCACGATCAACTGAATCCGACCTCATGAGCCCACCAAGAACTCGGCTCCAATCAACGACTACTCCCTCACTCCAGCTCGGCGAGCCACACCGGAACCGACGAGCGGCCACCCGTGAACAGCAGGAGGCCCGATCTCGCGCAGTGCCACGGCATCCAGAACTTGCCAATCATCCGAAAATGATCGTTTGTCGGCAGGCCCGTCAGCCGTGATCGCGACCAGGGACGCACGTCGGCTGTCGCCTGCCGACCGAGAGGTGTGGCGGTTGCGGTTGGTGGACGTGTTCCGGTTCTTGAAGTGTTGCGGTTGCAGGGGGTGGACGTGTTCGGGTTCTCGAAGTTTCCCGGTTGCGGGGGTTGGACCAGTTCGGGTTCTCGAAGTGTTAGGAGGGCAGTTGGTGGTGCGGTTGCCGACGAATGGTCGTGCCCGGCCGACGGTGCGGCGAACACGACATCCGAATCAGCCGGAACCGATCATCGACCCGGAGTGCGACACCGGCGCGGTCACCGCGCGGCCGTTCGCACAAAGAAACCACGCACGGCGGAAAGCGCTGGTCCGACCGTGTATGCACGCCACATCCGGCGGCCACCGACAGTGAACCGGTCGAACCGGTCGAACCGGTCGCGACACCCCCCGAGCGGCGCCCGCACAAATCTTGTCGACAACCGAATGGCTTACTCCATTACAGCCTGACTTGACTGGACAAAAGTCAGCTGATACATTTGATTGGGCAAACCTTCTGCTTTAATAAGGAACAATAGCCGTTCAACCAAGAAGGAATGTGCATAACATGACCGTCGCGCAACCCGACGACCCGAGCTCCACGCAGGATCTGAGCGTCGAGCTCGCCGACCCGGACTGCCGTTGGCCGGACGAGGCCGCCGAACTCATCCGGAACGCCCCCTGGCGGCGGGTGTGCGTGCTCGGCGACAGCGTGGCGGAGGGTGTCCGCGAACCGGTTCCCGGATACCGCGACCTCGACGGCATCGGCCGGGTGGTCGAGGCGCTGCAAGCGGCTCACCCGGACCTGGAGTGCCTCAGCCTCGGCGAGCGCAACCTCACGATCGCCCAGGTCCGGGACACCCAGTTGCAGCGCGCGCTGGCGGCCAAGCCGGACCTCGCGATCGTGGCGGCCGGCGCGAACGACGCCTTCACCCGCGGCTTCGACCCGGAGCGCGTCGAGGCGGACCTGGAATCGCTGCTGGCACCGCTCGCCGAGCAGGGGGCGCAGCTCGTGACCATGGGGCTGTTCGACATCGGGCGCACCGGGCTGCTGCCGGAGCCGCTCAGCGAGCGGCTGACGAAGAACTTCGAGCTGCTGGACCAGATCACCGAGCGCGTCGTGCTCCGGTACGGCGGCACGCACACCGCCAACCACCACCACGCGAAGACCGCCAGCCGCGAGGTGATGTGCAGCGACTCCGTCCACATCAACGCCCACGGTCACGCCATCTCCGGGGTCAACCTCGTCAAGGCGCTGCTCCGGTTGCCGGACCAGGGCTGAGGCGGATCCGAACTCGGCCGGGTGCGCTCCGGACAACGGACGCGCGCCCAAGACCGCCCGCGCACACCGACACGAACGGAATCGTCGAGGAACAGTGCCGCACACACCGCGCTACCCCGCGGGCCGGGAACCCGTTCGAACGGCCCGGCCCGCGTCAGCCGATGAAGAGTCGACCCCGATGACAACCGATCCTGACGGATATACTGTTGCCATGGCAGCCGTAATGGAAGGCAGTCTGGCCGATCTCAGCGCATGGGATCCGGCCGGATGCTCGATCGCCCGTTCCCTGGAGATCATCGGCACTCGTTCGGCCATTCTGATCCTGCGCGAGGCGTATTACGGCACCCGCCGATTCGACAAATTCGCCAGCCGAATCGGCATCACCGACGCGGCCGCAGCCAAGCAGCTGCGCAAGCTCGCCGACGCCAACCTGTTGGAAAAACGCCCCTATCAGGAAAGCGGTCAGCGAACCAGGTACGAATACATTCTCACCCAGAAGGGCCTCGACCTGCTCCCCGCGGTCGTCGCCCTCTGGCAGTGGGGTGACAAGTACCTCCAGCCCGGCCCCGCACCGCTCGCGCGCTTCGACACGCGCACCGGCGAGCCGGTCCGGGCCGAACTCCGGGCGGCCGACGGCGCCGAGGTCGACATCGAGCACCTCGGCGTCCGCGTCAACGACGAATCGGCTGGTTGACCGCGGCTGGGGGTCCGCGGTCAACCAGCCGAAGGGTGCGACCGCCTACCTGTCCGCCCGTGCCTGAGCGGCGATTCCGAACGAGGTCAGGGTCGCGAGGAGTCCGGTGGCGGCGATCGCCCACCAACCCCACCGGAACGAGTCCAGGCTGTCGGCCGCGCTGGCGGTCAGGGTGCCCAGGATGGCGACCAGCATCGTGACACCGAGGACGTAGCCGACCTGGCGGCTGGTGTTCACGATCCCGCTGCCGACCGACACCCGCGCCGGTGGCAGGTCGACCGTGGCCTTCGCCAGCAGGTTCGGCAGCGCGAACCCGACACCGACGCCGACCAGCATCCAGCCGGGGAAGATCTGCGTCCAGTAGTTCACCTCGGTCGTGGCGGTGACCGCCATCAGCACCGCGCCGAGACCGACGAACGCGTTGCCGAGCGCCACGAGCGCGCTGGGCGACATCCGCCTGCTCAGCCGCTGACCCAGAGCGGCGACGAACGGCACCAGGAGCGGACCCGGCGCGACGGCCAGCCCGGTGATCAGCGCGTCGTAGTGCAGGGACGTCTGCATCCGCAGGATGATGCTGGGCAGGATCGCGCCGAACGCGGTGCAGAACAGCACGGCGGTCACGTTCGACCAGAAGAAGGACCGGACGCGCAGCAACGCCGGGTCGATGATCGGCGCGGAGTGCTTCGCCATCCGGATCGCCACGACGACGAACGCGACGACCGTGACGGCGAAGGCCAGCAGGGTGGACCGGGACGTCCACCCCCATTCGTCGCCCTTGACCAGCGCCAGCGACAGCCCGCCGAACCCGATCGCGATCGCGATGGCGCCCACGACGTCCGGGATCCTGGTGATCGAGCTGTCCTTCGTCTCCGGCACGAGCAGCACCGTGCCCACGATGGCCGCCGCGCCCAGCGGCACGTTGATCAGGAAGATCCACTCCCACGACACCGTCACGAGGAAGCCGCCGAGCACCGGCCCGATCGCGCCCGCGAGGGCGGTCGAGGTGGCCCAGATCTTCACCGCGCCCGCACGGCGTTCGGCGGGCAGCGTGGTGAGCAGCAGGCCGAGGCTCGTCGGCGTCAACGCCGCGGCGCCCGCCGCCTGGAGCACGCGGAAGGCGACCAGCCACCACAGGCTCGGCGCGAAGGCGCAGGCCAGGCTCGCCAGCGAGAACAGCGCGACACCGGTGATGAACCCGGCCTTCCGCCCGTGCCGGTCGGCCAGTCGGCCGGCCGGGATGAGCAGGGCGGCGTAGACGATGGTGTAGCCGTTCAGGACCCAGCTCAGGTCCGACAGGTCCGAGCCGGAGTAGCTGGCACCGATGGCGGTGAAGGCGACGTTGACCACGAAGACGTCGAGGAGCGCCATGAACGCCGCGGAGCACAGCACCAGCAGGATCAGGTTGGAGCGATCCCGCACCGGCGGCGCATCGCCCAGTTCTTCCGATGTGGTTCGACGAGTTTGAGTCATTAGTCGCCTGGGGGATGGCGCCGAACGGCACCGTCCCCGCGCTCCCTTCTGCTTCCATCCCGAGTCGGCAAGCGTGCGCCAGCAACGTATCCACCTGACTATACTTCGGTCAAGTCAGCCCCGAAGCTTCGTCAGCTCGCGCAGTCGGCCGAACCGGACGGCGATCAGGTCGCGCAGGTAGCCCCTGACCCGCCACGGCCCCTGGTCGCCGAGGTGCGGGAACTGGTCCACCGAGCGCTGGACGTAACCGGAGGTGAGGCCGAGGAACGGGGCCGCGGCCATCGGGCGGGCGGGCTTGGGCACCACCGGAGCCCCGCCGTGGCGGTCGATGTGCCGGAGCACCCGGCAGACGAGCCGCGCGTTCAGGTCCGCCCGCAGGGTCCACGCGGCGTTCGAATAGCCGATCCCGACGGCGAAGTTCGGCATCCCGGACACCATCGTCCCCTGCCACAGGAACTCGTCGGAGAACTTCACCGGTCGACCGTCCACACGGCACTCGACACCGCCGAACACGGCCATCGACAGCCCGGTGGCGGTGACGACGACGTCGGCCTCCACCACGCGGCCGGACCGGAGCCGGACGCCCTCCGGCACGAACGCGTCGACCTGGTCGGTCGCCATGGAGACCGTCCCACCCCTGATCGCGCGGAACAGGTCGGCGTCGACCGCCACGCAGAGGCGCTGGTCCCACGGGGCGTACCGCGGCGTGAAGTGCTCGGCGACCACGGCCCGGTCCCGCAGGAGCAGGGTCGCCAGGCCCTTCATCAGGGCACTCGCGGCGCGCGGAGCCGTGCGGCAGAACCAGTAGACCAGGCTCGCGAAGCCGATGTTCTTGAGCCGGATCGCGTGGTGCGCGATCCCCGGCGGCAGCACCGCGCGCAGCCCGTCGGCGATCGGGTCGCGCCGCGGTTGCGGGATGATCCAGGTCGGTGAGCGTTGCACCATCGTCACGTGCGCGGCGCCGCGCGCCAGGGTCGGGACCATCGTGATCGCCGTGGCGCCGCTGCCGATCACGGCGACCTGCTTGCCGGTGCAGTCCAGGTCCGCGGGCCACAGCTGCGGGTGCGCCACGGTTCCGGTGAACGACTCGACGCCGAGGAAGTCCGGGGTGTACCCGTTGGCGTAGTCGAAGTAGCCCGCGCACGCGTAGAGGAACCCACAGGTCACGGTCCCCGCGGACTCCCCCGGACCGCTCGCGCGTTCCAGGGTCAGCGTCCACCTGGCCTCCGCCGAGTCCCAGTCCGCGGCGACCACCCTGGTGTCGTAGCGGATCTTCCGGCCGATCCCGGTCTCGGCCGCGGTCTCGGCGATGTAGTCGAGGATCGACTCGCCGTCGGCGATGGAGTCCGTGCCGCGCCACGGCTTGAACGGGTAGCTCAGGGTGAACATGTCGGAGTCCGAGCGCAGCCCCGGGTACTTGAACAGGTCCCAGGTGCCGCCGAGGTTCGCGCGGGCCTCCAGGAGCACGAACGTCTTGTCCGGGTGCTCCTGCTGCAACCTGCGGGCCGCGCCGATGCCGGACAGCCCCGCACCCACGATCACGACGTCCAGGTGCTCGACACCGGTCATCACGGCCTCCCCTTCGTGGCCGCGGTGAACGGGTTGGTCATGGCCAGCACACGCTGGTAGCCCGACCCGGTGACCCGCTGGAGCAGGTCCAGCGCGTACGCCTCCCAGCCGATCAGCACCCGCGCCTTGTCGCGGCGGACGCCGTTGACGATGACCCGCGCCGCCATCTCGGCCGAGTGGAACGTCATCCGCCGGTCGAAGATCCCCGAGACGACCTTCGGGTC
>DATMCA010001585.1:0-3748 GCA_035559015.1 Umezawaea sp.
GGACGGACCGCGATGACCTGGTGGAGGTCGGCCACCGGTTCGCCGCCGGCGTCGGTGACCGCGGTGTCGCGCGCGACGAACTCCAGCCCGCCGCGGACGTGGACGTCGGAGATCACCGGCGAGAAGGTGAGCCGCTCGCCCACGCGGGCGGTGCGGTGGTAGACAAACCCCTGCTCCACGTGCAGGACGCGATGCGGATCGATCCCCATCCCGGTCAGCACGTCCGACCGATCTTCGAGATCCAGTCCGAACAGGAACGTCGGCGCGACCGAGAGATCCCTGCGCCCGCCGGCGTGCTCGGTCGTCAGGTCGGTGAACACCTCGTTGAACGACGCCGCCCTGCCGTGGTCCACCTCGACGGTGAACGGCGCGAGCCGGGTGCCGATGAGCGCCCGATCGATCACCGGGTCGCCTTCCATCGGTGGGCCGGTGGGGTGTGCCGACCTCACAACCGTCCTCCTGCGCCGGGAAACCGCGGCCGCCCGCCGTTGTGTTCGTAGTCGGGATTGATGTCGGGCATGGGGTTTCTCCGGGTTTGGACGTGGTTCAAGCCTTGGCGATCACGTCGCCGACTTCGTCCTGTTCTTTCCAGCACTCGTAGGAGACTTCGGCGACGTTCTCGAGCCGCTTCCGTTCCTTGCCGACGCTATGGCGCGAAGTCACCGCTCCGAATAACTATGATACAGGATGTCTCACATGCTCCACTGTGCCATAGGTCATTCTATGAGTCAACTGTCTCATAGAATCGTGTTGTGTTGGAGCGGTACCGGAGCGAGGCACCTCCCACGATGGCGGCGGTGGGCTGTCCGGGAGCGGTCATGGCCGAACCGCGCGGGCGAGGCCGCTCTCAGCCTCGCCAGGTTCCTATGCTGTCGATGAGCCGGTCGATGAGGTCGTCGGAAACCGGGCTTCGCTGCATGGCTGTGCGGTAGACGATCGGCCCGACCAGAATCACCGCCAGGTCCGACGGGCCGGCGTCGGTCTCCAGCTCTCCACTTGCGACGGCCGATCGGACGGCGGTGTGGATTCGCTCGACGATCGTCTTGTCCGACTGGTCCAGCCGCTGTGCCATCTTCTGGTCCCATAGCGCCGATTGCGCCAGGGTGAGCGAGACAGCCGCGACAGCCGGTACCGACAGTTCATCGGCCATCTGTCGGAGTTGTCGGTACAGCCAGGTGCGGACGGGAGCCTCGGGATCCTTGAACAGTGGCAACTCGACGCCGTCCATGGTGTCGAGCAGCAGCTGTTCGAGCTGTGGCCAGTGCCGGTAGACGGTGGCCCGACCGACGCCTGCCTGTTGGGCAACTCGCTGGTGGGTGATCGCCCCGGGGCCTTCACCTACCAGTAGCTGTCGGGCTGCCGCGAGCATCGCTTTCCGGCTGCGTGCCGCCCGCGGGTCTGTCGAGGAGTTCACTGCCGCATGGTACGAGGTGCCACTATTCGATGTCGCCGACGTCCAATGCATTCGATGTGCTGATTACGCTCGGCCATTGGTGGTTGTCGTTCTCGTCGGCGAAGTTGTAGTAGCTGGACCGGCGTGGGGTCAGGAGGCCGTGGATGTCCGGCACGGCGTCGACGATCCCCTCGAGGACTTCGACGACGGCGTCCCGGGTGCCGGGCTCGCCGCCGAGCAGGACCTCCTCGGAGATGAACTCATCCATGCCGCCGAACTCGTGGGCGTTGAGCGCCGCGACGTATCGCAGGTACAAGTCGTGCAGGCCTTTCTCGGTCATCAACACTGATCCTTCCGTGCGAAATCGGCTTGTTCGAGGTGATCGTGAATGCGTCGGTGTACTTGTCGCCGGAGGCGAAGCCGTCCAGCGCATTGCGGAATTCCTCGTCAGAGTCCCGAGAGAGACACGCGTCGTCCCTCGGCGGCCGATCGGACGATCGCGTCCAGGAGTCGGTGACGTCTGACGGCGTGGGCGAAATCCGGGGCGGTCGTGGTGCCGTCGATGAGATCGTTCCGGATCGCCGCATACGTGTGCGCCAGGTTGTGAATCGGTGTTCCGGCCAGGTGGGGGTAGTCGTCGTGGCCATCGGGCAGTCTCAGCCGCGACAGAGGGGCGCGACCTCGTGCGCCGAGCACCGCAACGGGCCCGAGGTGTGGATACCCGTTCGCCGAGGTGATTTCGAGAGTTCCCTCGGTACCGTCGATGAGCAGGGAGAACCCAGGTCCGGACACCGTCGCGCCACGGTGGTGGACGGAGAGGATCGCTCCGTCGGGCAGCGTGCCGGAGACGGCGATCTGGTCCTCGGCGGTCATCGGCACCGTCTGTCCGGTGCCGCCGAGCGGGACGATCGGGCGCCGGGTCGCCGTCGAAGCGATCACGTCCTGCAACTCGCCGACGACCATCGACACCAGGTCGATGGCGTTTCCGAGAGCAATGGTGAGCATCGTGGCGCCGAGCGTGCGATCGAGGGTGTACCGCATGCGCTCGGACACCGGGTTGCCCCACTCGATCGATGACGCCAGCACCGTCGCGGACAGCACGTCCCCGACGTACCCGTCGGAGACGAGGCCGGCCAGCCAGCGGATGGTGGGCGAGGACCGCCCGTGAAGCCCGATGAAGGTACGCGTGTCGCGGGCGGCGCCTTCCATCTCCTCGGCCTCGGCCAGGTCGACGGCGAAGGGCCATTCGCTGAGCACCGGAACTCCCGCTCGTAGCGCGGGCAACACCAGCTCGCGGTGCCGGGGCACCTTGACCGCGACGACCACGAGGTCGACGTTCTCGTCCTCCACGAGCTGCTCGACCGAGGCGTAGCCGGGCACCGCGAACGCGGCGCCGGCAGCTGCGGCCGACGCGCGGGAACTCGTCGCCAAGGCGGTCAGCTCCATGCCGTCGACTGCCGACAGCGCAGGCAGGTGCGCCCCGGCCGCCCATCCGCCCGACGCGCTCAGCCCCACGATCCCGACGCCGAGCGGGCGTCTCCCGCGTGATCGCTCGGTCGAGTTCCCGGGCCTTCCCATCACGTGTCTTTCGCCTTTCGCGTGCTCGTGCCGGTGGAGATCCCCTGCGCGTCGTTCGTGGCTGATCGGTGCAGAGATGTGGCGCGGCTCGATGAACGCTCACGAGCGCAGCAGCGAAGCGAGTCGCGGGGTGGTCACGTCGGCCAAGCGAGCAGTGCCGTGTCCACGATCTCGTCGAGGGTGTCGGGCCCGAGGCCGTTCGCGGCCTGGACGGCGACGCCGAACGCCGTCGTCATCACGTATCGGGCGAGGCGTCCCGGGTCGGCGTCACGCGAGAGGTCGCCCTCCTCGACGGCGCGCCGGAAGCGCGCCTCGAGCTGGTCGCCCGCGTCGACGCGCCAGTCGACCAGCACGTCGTGCGCCGGCTTGCCCTGCTCACTCAGCGCCAGCGCACCCTGGACCGACAGGCACCCCGTCGGGCAGCCGGGTGACGTCGTCGTCCGGACGGCTCCCCGGAGGAATGCCTCGGCCACCGCGCGCGCGGTGGGCTCCCGCAGGGCCTGTGTCGCGTAGGAGGCCGGCCCTTCGGCGTAGCGCTGCACGGCCTTGCGGAAGAGCTGCTCCTTGTTGCCGAAGGCGGCGTACATGCTCGACTTGGTGATCCCCATCGCGCCGGTCAGGTCCGTGAGGCTGGTGCCGTCGTACCCCCGCGCCCAGAACACCCGCATGGCCCGCTCCAGTGCCTCGTCGACGTCGAACTCGCGGGGGCGGCCGAACACCGTGCTCTGGGAACCACTCATGACGGCATCCTTCTCGATTCGGTGTCGGCAGGGTCCG
>DATMCA010001586.1:0-3301 GCA_035559015.1 Umezawaea sp.
CCGCCGAGGTCCTCGCGCTGGCGTTCGACCCGGTGCGCGGCACCCTGGCCACGGCGGGCAACGACTCGACGCTGCGGTGGTGGGACACCGGGTCGTGGACCACGACCAAGACCCTGATCGCCGACGGACCGGTCAACGCGCTGGTGTACGACGCGAAGAGCACGGTGCTGCTGAGCGGCGGCGTCGCCACGAGCTTCGCGGTGTGGAACCCGGCCACCGGCACCCAGATGGTGCGGTACGCCACCGGGTCGGTGAGCGTGACGGGTCTGGCGGTGTCCGCCGACGGGCACACGCTGATCGCGGGCGACTCGTCAGGCCAGGTGCGGACGTGGTCGCACGGGCGGAACGTGCTGGGCACGCGGGAGAGCGCGGTCACCGGGACGTCGTTCCAGCCGGGCGGTGACCTCATCGCGATGGGCGACGGTGACGGCGGGGTGGGGTTGTGGAACGCCACCACCGGCGACTTCGTGCGGAAGCTGGCAGGCCACTCGGCCCCGGTGCTGGACGTGGAGTTCAGCCCCGACGGCCGGGAGCTGGTGTCCTCGGCGCAGGACGGGACGCTCGTCGTGTGGACCGTCGAGACCGGCGCGGAGGCACGGCGGTTCACCCGGCCCGGCACCGAGTTGAGGGAGATCGCGTTCAGCCCGGACGGCGCGTCCCTCGCCGTCGCGGGCACGTCGCCCGCGGAGTCGAAGGAGGACCACGACGAGGCGCTGGTGCTCAAGTCGTCCGACCTGTCCGTGGCGCACCGGCGGCCGACACGGGAGGAGGCCCGCAACGACCGACCGGACTCCACGCCGACCAACTACCCCACCGGGGTCGCGTTCAGCCCGGACGGGCGCACGATCGCCCTCTCGCTGTCGGGGGGCAAGGTCGCGCTGTGGAACCTGGTCGACCCCGGCGCCCCGTTCACGATCCTGGACGGGCACAACGGGATCGCGCTGGGCGCGGCCTTCAGCCCGGACGGCGCGACGCTGGCCACGGTCGGGACCGACCGGCTGGTGCGGCTGTGGCGGATGGGCGACGGCAAGCAGACCGGTGAGCTGACCGGCAGCGACTCGACGCCGCGCGCGGTCGCGTTCAGCCCGGACGGCCGGACCATCGCCACGGCCAGCCAGGACACCGTGCTGCGGCTGTGGGACGCGACGACCGGGCAGCAGCTGGCGCGGCTCGACCGGCACGACGACGACCTCAACGAGGTGGTGTTCGACGCCAAGGGCGAACGGATCGCCAGTTCGAGCGCCGACGGCACGATCCGCCTCTGGAACCTGGTGCCGGACGAGGCCGTCCGAGTGGTGTGCGGCGTGCTGGACCGCGACACCCTGGCCGACGAGTGGCGCGCGCTCGGCCCCGACCGCGGCGATCCGCCGAACTGCCCGAACTGAGCCGGGGGAGAAGGTCATGCCGAGGGTGGTCGTCCGGGGTACCGGGGTGGCTTCGGTCGTGCTCCGGTCGGGCGAGTCGCTGCTCTTCGGGCGGGCGCCGCACTTCGCGCTCGAACCCGGTGCCGGCCACGTCGCGCTGACGCTGCCGGGCTGCGCGCCGCACGTGTCGCGGCTCGTCGGCGAACTCGTGGTCGGCGCGGACACCGTGACGCTGACCTGGCTCGGCGCGGGCGAAGCGCAGCTCTCGGGCCTGTTCGACGCGCCCGGCGGCGCGCGACGGGTGATCATGACCAGGTCGGTGTCGGCGCTGCTGGACGAGGGGGAGAACCAGCTCGCGCTGCTGCGCGGCCGGGTCTCCGAGGACGGCGGGCTCGCCGACCTGCTGATCAGCGTCGACGTCGACCACGGTCGGGCGGAGAAGCCAGGCGTACCAAGGGTTTCCGGTTCCGGTGAGGGCGAGGAGACCAAGACCGGGCCGGGGCTGGTCCCGCGCGGCCGGGACTGGTTCGTCGCGCTGGCGCTGACCGAGCCGTGGCTGGTCGGCAAGGACGACTACCCGCGCCCGCCGTCGAACCGGGAGATCTACGAACGCGTGCTGGAGTGGCACGGCTACGCGTGGAACCTGCAACGGGCGCAACGGGTCGACGACGCCATCCGGACCATCTCGGCCATCGCGTTCGGCGTCCGCGACGACCCGTTCCTGGCGCAGCACGCCGGACGGTTGCAGAACATCCGGTTCGCGGTCGCCCGCCGGGCCGCGGAGACCCGACTGGTCACCGCGCAGGACCTGGCCGACGTCGAACGGGCCGCGAGGAACCGGAAACTTCCACCCCCGCAGGCCTCGTCGGGACACCCCGCCGCTCCCTAGCCTTCGAAGCACACCGCCGACCGGGACCGGTCGGAAACCCCGCTCCCCCACGACGTTCCGCGCTGCCCGGACTACGCGTCCGGTGCCGTGCCGCGCCGTTCTCCGAAAGGACCGCGCCATGATCCAGCCACACGCCTCCGAATCAGCCTCCGAGCGCTCCGCGTCGACCCCCGGCGTCAAGAAGAGCGTCGGCATGATCGTCCTGCTCTCCTACCTCACGCTGTCCAACACCTTCGCGCTGGTGCTCGGCATCATCGGCTGGGCCGACTGGTCCGACCACGGTTCGCGGTTCGACGACATGGAACTACGGGCGATGGTCTTCACGACGTTCGCCAGCGTCATCGCGCTGATCGCGCTCGGTGGGGCCTGGGCCACCCAGCTCTGGGGTCCTCGCGTCTACGTCGCCGTCGCCGGGCTGAGCCTGCTCATCGGCCTGGTCATCACCGAGGGCGCGGGTTTCTCGGCGCTGAGCCTGATCGGTGTCGCCATCGCCGTCGGCCTCTGGCTCAACGCCGAGGCCAACTGGTGACGTGGTGTCCACTTCGGACACCGGACGGTGCCGGCGCCGGACCAGGAACAGGGCGGCCGCCACGGCGACCACCAGGGTCCAGCCCAGCACCGCGAGCACGAGGGGGAGGGCGGGGCCGCCACCGGCGGTCCCGCCCTGCTCGACGGCCAGCCGCCGGTACCCCGCGGCCTCCCGGTGACCGGGCACGGCGGCCAGCACGGCGTCGAAGTACGCCACCGCGGTGTCGGGGTCGTCGTCGAAGTACCGGTCCAACCCGGTCCGGTAGTTGCGGTCCTGGGGACCGGTGGTGGCGGTGATCCCCTTGGCGCGCAACAGGTCCAGGAGCGTGGAGGTGGAGGTCGCGACGGCGTTGGAGGTGACGACGCCCACGACGAGGCCCCGCTGGTCCACGAGTGGTCCGCCGATCATCCGGCCCGTCGTAGTGCTGAAGTCGTAGAACTGGCGAACGCCTTCGGTGCGGTGCGCGGAGATCTCGCCGCCCTTGCCGACGGCCACCAGGTCCCGGTCGACCGGCGCCGG